>CABQGZ010000481.1 GCA_902463835.1 uncultured Lachnospiraceae bacterium | reverse complement strand
GCATATGCGAATCATTTACAGCGGATGTGCATTGATAAAAAAGAGACTAGTGGTAAGGCTGTATCTGTGAGGGAAAATTCTACGCCTTACACAAAAGGTGCTGTGGTCTGAGTAGAGTTCTGACATGCGTTGCATCGTCCACGCCCCGGAAGTGTTCTTCCCGGTTTATAGTTCGCCCTCACCCTTGTCGTCATATCCGTAAAGCCGGGCAGCAGCTATGACTTCCTTTGCAAATTTCAGTAATGCGTCCTCTGGGGCGTCTTTTCGCATCGCATTGCTTGCCGAAGATGCCAGCCATATCAATTCCGATTTGAGCGCCCCGTATGCCTGTCGGTCATCGGCCTTTTGGATGTCTCGTTCAAGAGCCTCAGCGATGGCGGCGTATTTGTGGTAGGCATTGTCGTACTTTTTCATGCCTACGCTTTGATAGTCGTTATAGGCTTCCTGAGCCTTACGGGCAAAGTACGCAGCATATGCCTCCACAATCTGCTGATCGGTCATGTTGTCAACTCGTATCATATGTTCAACTCCTATAATAATAGCTATGGTTAAGGCGCGGCAGCCAGCCGCGCCTTTCTTCACCTCAAAGCCGAAGCGGGTAGAATGAGAACGTATTGTCCTTCTTTAGTCCATGGCTTCTTCAATATTGCCAATCGCATCTTTCACGCTGCCAATCGCATCGGTGATGCACTCGTTGCCCTGCTGATCTTCGGTTGGTAGAAGACCCTCAAGGTTCGATTTTATCATGTCTAACTGGCCTATAACGGCCTGCAGCACCGTGTTATGTAGCTTCTTCATTTCTGTCCTCCTGTGTTTAAGTGCTTGAGCATTTGACCAACGGAATCGACGTCCCAGCCGATAGCCAGAAGATACCGTTCGATTTCTGCTCTGCTGCGAAAACGCCTTGCACAGCGGTCGGCAACCGCTCTGGCGTGATCCCATGCCCAACCTGTCAGTTTCATGATATTAGTCCTTCAGTCGTGCCAAGCGACAACCCAAGGCATGTTGCTGCCACTCCATGTGTTATGATGAATCGCCGCAATTTTGATGTCATTATAGGTGAATCGACTTTGCGATCTTCTTCCACCAAAGTAAGCGGATATGCCTTGCTTTTTCAGCTCTGCCACTCGGTTTAAGGCATCCTTTCGGCTCCAACACCACTCGAACCTGTTTACATCTCTATGCGTAATCGTTGTATGCGTCATGCCGAATCCTTTCTGCCCTCGTAACCTCCGGGGCGGGATTTTATCAGTTCTAGCAGTCTGTGATGATGTAGTCATTTTTCATGCAGCTAATGGTGGCGCGGGCTCTGCCAGCCGCATCTTCGGCAAGCTTTCTAGCTTGGAGTTCTCTTTTTGTTTTACCAACCGGAACCATACTCAATAGGTAATCGATTTCTTTCCGCAGGTCGTCAAGGTCATTTATATAAGCTTCTTGGTTTGTCATGATTTTTCCCTTTCACTCATTTCCTGTGCCTTATCGGGCTTCTCGGCTATGCAAGATATTTACGCTGGCTGCAAGACCGTAATGGCGCTTTCATGAATCCTGTATCGCAGCCAGAGAGTTCAGGAGCGAATGGAAGCCATCTTCTCCCAGCATAGCGGCGGCATCGAACGGAATGCTTTCTGATGCCGTGACAGGTGGAATATCTCCGGACGTATTCCCCTCCGTTGCAGGTGTGGCTTCCGGCTGCATGTTGGATAGTATCTCACGCACCAACTGCTCCACTGCCTGCCGGTCTATCTTTGGCGCAGCTGCTGCCTCCGGTGACTCCGGACAGTTTATATAATGTATCACGGCATTGACAAGGAACTGTGCCTTGCGCCGCCCCTGTTCGTTCAGAATAGCGGCTACCTGCTGGTGGCTTGGGTCGCCGGCATTGAATTGCACCGTGAATCGGAAGGCGTCTTTCTTCTCGCCCATACTGTTCACCTATTTGCTTTTGTGGCCGCGTATAGGAGCCCGTACCCGGCAGCGTTGGCGCCGATCTCCTCCACGAAGATGGCTGTACCGATCTTGCCGGAGTTTTCGATCTGTTTGCGGAGCAGCAGTGAGCCGCCGCCTACGAAAATGACCTTGCCGGTACGCAGCTCTATCTTCCGCTCACGCAGGGTGCGGAAAAGGTCTGCCACAAAGGACTCTGCGCCGCGCTCTACCAGCGCTTGGATCTCGCTTCCATACTCTGTACTGCGGCCGGTAAGGATGGCGTCAATGTCCGTTTCCTCCAGCAGCAGATCATAGTCGGCACGGATCTTGGACAGCAGCCGATTGTAGAGCGTGATAATGCCATTTTCCAGCGAATCACAGGATGCCCAGTCCGCCGCGCCGTAGCGCAGGGAGAGATAGTCGGCGGTAAAGCCGCCAATATCGATTACAATGGCCTTGGCAACCGTACCGAGCTGGAGCTGCTTGAATACCGGCGCTGTGGCTGCCAGTGCCTGCGGGAAACAGATCGCCTCCGTGATACAGATGGAATAGACCTTGCCGTTAAACTCGAAGCCGATCATACCCCGGTCAAGGAAGTATTGGGCGAAGCGCTTATACTGCGTGCCGTAATGTGCGGGCGGCAGCCCAACGGCAAGCTGAATGTCCATCAGCTGATCCGGTGCGTACCGGCCTGCGGCGTTGATCTCATAGGCAATGGCAAATAGCGTCAGGATAAAGAACCGGTCGTCCTCCGTCTTATCCCGGATATAAGGGATACGCTGGTCAGAGAGGGTGTAATACTTCCCGTTGTAGAACATGATGTTATCGCCAAAGGGCGGCCGGGTATCGCTTTCCATCAGGCCGGAAGTAAATGTCCTGCTGGTGGTCTTGATCTGTTTATTCCCGTGGTCGATACAGACTAACATAGAATCAACTCCTTAATTTTGTGTTTATACTGTGTTTATACGACTTTAATACGCATTACTGCAACAGATAGGAAAAAGACCGACGTGGAAATCTCCACGTCGGTCTTTATACACATTCATCAGAGCTTCTTCAATTCTTCCAGAAAGTCCGGAAGGATATCGAAGATGATGGTACAGATAACCGTCCAGTTGGTATCCTCATAGTGATGCACCAGCCGATGGCGCAGTCCTGCAATTTTGATCCATGGGATATTGGGGTGTGCATTCCTGAACTCTTCCGACAGGTTTGCCGCGTGCTCTCCGATATTATACAGCGGCGTTGTGATAGCCCATTGGACAGGCTCTTTTTCAAAGATCACACCCGGTGTAATATGCTCTGTGCGCACATAGTCCAACAGCTTTTCCGTTGTCTCACGGATCTTTTCCACCCGTTGCTGGTCGCTGTATTTCATGCGATCTGCACTCCTTCCTCCTGAATCGCGCGGTAAAAAGCGCTTCCGGGGGTGATCTCCCGCAGCTCATAGACGTCCACTGGCTTTTGCAGTGTGCGGTGCAGCTCTTCCGCGATGCAGAACACATCTGTCGGATCAAACTGTGCTCCGCCGACTATAACCATGTCGATGTCAGAAGCAGCGTCTGCCTCCTGTCTGGCGTAAGAGCCGAACAGGATCGCTTTTTCAGCCTTGTACTTCTTCAGCAGCGGCAATACAGCGGCGATGATCTCGTTCAACGTATAGATATGCTCAGACACAGCTTCCACCTCCGTCTCTTATCATATGTCATTTTGTATTTTTTATCTTACCCTAATCAAGTGGGATTGTCAACGGATGTCCGTATCTGCCGTTGTTTACGCTCCTTGTTAACAGATGTATAAGACAGGCGTAGA
>CABQGZ010000480.1 GCA_902463835.1 uncultured Lachnospiraceae bacterium | reverse complement strand
CCGCTGTAAACAAAGAATAGGCGAAGATTATTTGTTGTTTTCTGTCATATACCTTTTCCCTTTCTGTTATGTTATCATTCGTCAGGCGCACGATCACTTTCTGTTATCCAAGGATGTTTCCTTCTCCAGCTTTGTCACTCTCCTGTGCTTTCAATTTCGACAACAGAACTTCGCCAACCGTAACTGCGTCCTCCATAGTCAGATAGTAGTCTGCGCTTTTACTTATATAAAATTTCCCGGACGCTTCAAACTCTTCATCCGCAAACCATATCTTCAGCCAGACCGGGTAGTTTGGCAGAAAGTGAAATACTGCACACAGATCGGCATTGCTGTCTGCAAATTCTGCCCCAAGGGCTTTGCAGATCTTCCGAATGCAATCCGGTGTTTTTCCATTCAGAAATCTCTGAAGTTCCTTTTCCATGTCATGGTCAAACTTCGTCCCTCTGATAAGACCATCCTTTAATTCTCCAAACGTAATGACCTGATCAGAAACCGCAGTCCCGTCTGCCAGAGCCAAATAATGAAGAATCACCAGTTGATGCCATTCCTCAAGACTGGGAGAAAATGTATATTCAGGAACTGTAATCCGAACCGCTTGGTTCAGGCTTTGTAACTCCAATACTCCATCACTTTCGTGAAAGACTGCTCCGCTTCTTTGGGCTATGTTATCCGGTGACAGATGTTTTACCTGTTCCTTTGCAGGACGAAGCATCTCGCGAAAGGCCCTGTTGTGCGGAAGCGTATCTTTAAAAAAGCTGTCCATTTTTCACACCCTTTTTGCAGCATCTTTCAGTACCTTTGCAATATCTCCCTTAATGACCATTCCCTTTTCCTCTATGTCTTTGGGCAGAAAATCATATTGTGCGTTTACGGCAATATAATAGGCGTCCGGAAGGTTCAGCGTCAGGTTCCAGAAAGGTTCCTGTATGAACATCGGTGTCATTCTCCCCACCCCAAGTTCCAGGAAGAGGATCTTTTTCTCTTTGTTGTTCATGATATACTTTGAGACTTTCTGATACTGTTCATCGTATTTTCTTCCCTGCAGGAAATTACCGTAACCGCGCACCCACGGAAACGCCTCCGCACCGCAGACCGGACAGCGTGGGATCAGATCTTCGGGAATACTTGTGCCGTCTCCCATGGCCTCTATCATTTTTTCTACCGGCTTTACCGCATCCCATGTCCGATCGCAGCACGGTTTAGAACACTGGAAAAAGCGATGATCCCCCTGGATCTGCGCTACCTTCTCTTCCGGATAAATCTTTACAAACTGTGTGTCCTGATTCGTGGTCAGAATAAAGAAATCTTTTCCCTGCAAAATGGCATCCAAATCCAGATAGGGTTCTCGAATGGGCGCGGTCTGCGTCGTATGCAGGAAGGTAGCCAGATAAGCCCAAAATTCCCCACGTGTCTTATATGGATGCCCCATGCCTGCAAATGCTCCCTGAAACCCGTATTTTTCTGCAAACTTCCCGAAATAACGGCGAAAGGACGGCGTATCCTCATAGTAAAAATCCCCGCCTCCCGCGGCAGACAGTCCGGAAGCGCCGCCCACTACAATGCAGTCTGCTTCTTTTATTTTTTCAATCAATTTCTCAATCTGCTTTTCGTAAGGCAGCGGCTTCCTGTCACTTAATCTGACCGGCGTTTTTCCGGCGGCATACGTCCCATAATATCTGGAATAATTCATCTGTGTCTGCATAACCAGATTTTCATACATACTCATTGGCATTTCCTCCATCATTGGTTTCTTTCTTCCGAAGCCTCTTTCAGCCTTTCCAATATCTCTGTCATGTCTCCGTCAAGACCATAGGATTTTGCCGCAATCTCATCCGGAATATAGATCTCGCCTTTGTTGATCGTAATATAAGCAGCATAAGGCTCTTTCTTAACCAGATTCATAAGCGGCGCCTTGATCAGTTGATTTCTCCAGCCGATTCCAAGTTCCAGAACAACCAGTTTTTTCCATGATACTTCTGAACAAAATTCTGAAACCGCCTCTGTATCTCCCTGTCTGCTGCCGTCATATACCTCTGAGGCGAATGACCGCCCATAGTACCGCCGCATTTCGGGCACCTGGGAACAAGCTCCGATGGGATTTTCATGTTCTTCTCGGACGCTGTCATTTCCGGGATCAGCGGAAATAAGGGATACAAGGTATCATGACAGCCCCGCTCACACTGCATTTCCTTCCAGCTTCCCTCAATCTCCCAGATGCAGTCCGGTGAGAATCCGGCAAGTTCAAAATGATTTTCTCCGTTGGAAGTCACAAAGAAATACGGCTTGTCTCCGATGAGCGTTTTTAATGCCTCCGTATTGGGACTGCCCGTGTACCCAATGCTATAGTGATGAATCAGCCTGCTTAAGAATGCCCATTTTACTTCTTCCGAGGGCCAGTCGGCAAAAAGCCCCGAGAGGATATTCCGAATCCCATAGGCTCTTTTAAAATCTCCGAAAACCTCTTCAAAAGCCTGATTATCCGCAAAAATGTGAAGTCCTTCTGAAATGGAAAATCCATTGCTTGCACCGATCAGAATTGCATCTGCCTCTTTCAGTTTCGCTGCTATTTCTTTATATTCGCCCATAAAACAATCTCCTTTCCATGCACCAGCTTCTTGACACTCTGTATAGAAATGATTATACTGTATATGGCATTCAAAGTCCTATCCAATATCCTGCGGACAGGAACAGTTCTTTACAAATGCTTGAATTTTGTATAGCACTTTTTATGGAGAAAACCAAATTGATAGTAAGAAAAACAGACCGAAGAACCGTCATGACCAAAGGTATGATTCAGGATGCGCTTCTGGAGCTGCTCCAGAGTACTCCCTATGAAAAGATAACCGTTACCGCCCTGTGCAAACAATCCGAGATTACCAGAGCAACCTTTTACCTGCATTATAATAATATCGATGACGTATTAGATGAACTGCTGGACGACGCTCTCCGGCTTACAGAGCTTGACACCATCCAGCCGCTCCCCTCTGCCATCTCCAATCGGATCATAGAAAACGAGAAAAACATCGAAGAAAGAAACTCTGATCCCGACGCCCTGCTTCCGGCCTGTCAGCGCGCCGCAAGCAATCCCAAATATCGAATCCTTTTTCTGGACGAAAGCTTATCTCATCATATCCTAAGGAAGCTGTATCAAATGCAAAAACCGCAGCGTATCCCGGACATTATGCGAGATTATCATGTGACCGAATGGGAGGCAGAAAAAATTTTCCTTTATATGCTCCACGGAAATTTTGCCGTGAATAAATCTCTTGGGTGGGTTAAAAATGAGGACTGGTATCATATACAGAAGGTGATCCAGAATCTCCTGAAACCATAACGTACCGTCATTCTCCCAAGCTTTTTTCTTTTTAGAGTCCACTCCGCGACCAAAAAGCGTTGATATCACTGCATTTCCGGCTTCTGAATGAAGTACGGAAAAAGCTGGAGTACATCGTTGATGCTTACTGTGAAGTCCACAAGCTGAAAAAGCCCCATTTTCGCATTTTGGGGCTTGCGGAGTGGACTACCTATCAACCATTGCGCTTTTCACGGAGTGCTGGCTTAATGGGAAATATGGATTGATGTGAGGAAAAAGAAAAATGGCTCAACTGACCACAGATAAGTCAGTTGAGCCATTTGCTCATATATGGGATTGGAATGGATCACACCTGCTAGCCATCCTGCAAGAACTCCTGTAAGCCTGCCCGAATGAACCGATCAATGGTCTGTTGTACGTTGTGCC
>CABQGZ010000479.1 GCA_902463835.1 uncultured Lachnospiraceae bacterium | reverse complement strand
GTATCATACTGCGCATGATGCTCCCAGTAGGTATAATATGAGATGGACTTCATACCATATGCAAGCGCCGTATACACCTGAAAACCGATATCTGCCCGATTCACAGGATCGCGCATATTATAGAGCGCATTCGTCAACTGCCCCATGGACTGCACCGTAACTCCCGTATCAAAGCCATTGTCCCTTCCCGCCTCTGCCAGAAGCTGCAGATTATAGAGCCATTCCTCCGGCGTATAATCGGTGGTGCCAATTTTCTTTGTGAGCAGCGGATACATATCGTATGCGAAATTCCCGGCTACCCCGCCAAAAGCCTTCGCGCAATTCGTAAACATCTCCGCTTTAGTACTCCCCCCAAAATCCGTAAAATGCCCAACTGATGCCCTCATGGAAAACTGGCTGCTGTACATTCCGATATCTTTGCTGATTCCTTTGATGACGCCTGCTGCCGACTTATATGCATTAAATCGTTCGCTTTCCAGCTCATCCGACATCATGATTCCCTTGAAATTCTCGTATTCCTTCATTCCCTTGGCAGCCGAATGACCGTTCCAGAGCTCGCTCAGTTCGATCTTCAGGTTCTCCTCATTCATGGCAAGAGTCTCTCCGGTCCATGTCGTGCTCGGATTATCACTTCTTAAATAACTGTTCAAATAATCGGAATAAACGATCACATCCACGCCTGCCCCTGCTGCCAGATCCATGTAGTTATTCAGATTTTTCAGCATGGCAGCATTGGCGCCCTTGAGCGCCATACTGTCAAATGAAGCATCTGCCTGCACATATACGGTATTCAGTCCCGCGTCCGCAAAACGCCTAAATTCCTTTGCATTCAAATAGCTTCTGTTTACTACACCGTCATTCACTAAATTTTTTTTTTCGTCAGAATGGTAGTTCGTCTTTCCCCCGCTTCTGGGACCCTCGTATGCTGCCAGCATGATCTTGTTGTCATCGAGATAAACAGGCATGGTATTATCGGAACCGCTTCCGCGCAGGATAATCTCATACAGGGAGATCAGATCCTCCTTGGTGAGTCTTTCTGTCTTGTGCAGCAACGCATCCTTCGTGCACAGAGCAATGTCGGCTGTTCCGGTCATACCCGCAAGCTCCAGCTTCTCACGCACGATATCTCTTACATCGACAAAGCCATCGCCGTTTGCATCTCCGCGAACGCCGGTCCCCTCCGGTCTCATCTTCGGGATCACCCACTTGCCGCCGGTATACTTGATCCGGAATTCCTTTTCCAATTTGTAAATATGACTTGCACTTCTGAAAATCCCCGGCAGGATTGTCAACACATATCCGTCTGCGTTTTTCGGCAGATCCGTAAAGTTGAGGATCAGCCCGAAGTAACCGTCCGCGCTCTGCCACTGTGCATGTAAGGCTGTGGAAGTCGTAGATATAATGGTATCTGGCGTATCTTCGTGGTATATCTGTACATTCAATTTGCCATTATACCCTGCCAGATCGGTCCCCCATCCGGCTGTTGCTGCCTCCAGCGCAACGGAGGGCTGCATTTTAAAAATCCAACGATGAAGGTTTGACACATCATTATCCTGAGACTCTGCAGCCAAAAGCTCCTCCAGGCTGATTACCGTCAGATCCTCATAGCGGTAGGAAACATACTTCCATTGTCCCTGTTCAAAAATAATACTGTAATCTTCTGCCAGCACACAGTCCTCTTTTAGTTTCTGTGCCGGTATCGTAACAATCGTTCCTTCTTCCGGGTTTTTCGGAACAATCGCCTGCCCCACGAAAATCTGAAGTTTTCCGGTTGTCGTCACATTGAACTGCGCCGTCTTTTCTTCCCCGTTCACTACTATTTTATATGGTCCTAAGTAGGTCAGACCACTAGGCGTTCCGAGAGATCTTGAAGTATCAAATTCCATGGACCAGCGATTAAGATCATTCCAATCTTGGAATTCATAACTTCCTTGCGTAATCGTGAAGTTAATCTCCGTCGGCTCCGGTTCTTCCGCGTACTGCTTCCATGTTCCATCCGCCTGAAGCACGAACCATGTCTCAGCGAAATTCACCACTTTCCCATTGCAGACGAAGGTTCCTTCAATACGGATGATATCGCCTGTTTTTTGCTCTGCGATACCATATTCGCTAAGGCTCATATAGAGCTCGTCATTCTGTGCAGAATACCGAAAATAAAAATCATTTCCTATTTTTATTGGATTCCCATTATAGATAATGGTACCTCCTCCCCCCGTAACATTATAATTGCTTCCATTTGTGAGAATCTCGTCTGCGGAGAGATATAAAGCTCCCTTCGTGCTCGTTTTTATGGACAAATCGCTTCGGTATGCCCAGCGTGCAGTATTGTCTGCGTTCGTCCTAAAGCAGTAATAGCTGTCATCCATCTCATAGCACACAGCAGGGTTTACGGTCTGTGTAAAAACGCCTTTTACGCGTACGACGTCTCCCACTACATAGTTGCTTCCTTTAATGGTTGCTGCATCCAGCCATAGACCTCGTTGAGTGTAGTTAATAGTTGTCTTTGACGTGGGATTCCCATTCAAGTATACGCAGGCGTCTCCCACGCCCTTTAACGATACATCTTTATTACCGTTGGATACACACAACACCTGCAGCTCTGTATTTATTGTACTAAGTACGTGCTGCCACTCGAGAGAAATGGTACATATGTCCAGCTTGCGCAGTTCCTTCCATCCGCTGCCTGTCCAGTAAAGGGTAAGGTCATTCTTCATATTGAAATAGTTGCTCATACTCTGTGCTTTGAATGTCAGGGTGGTCCCGACTGTTGGTTCTGCAAGTTGATGATAATACACCGCATAAAAAATTTTTGTTGCAGAAGTAGCATATGTCCATATCTCGATGTCCGTTCCTGAATTATTCACGGTTGCCTTCATCTTGCCCAAAGTCGTGGTTCCCGTAATGGTTCCCGTCATCGCGTTACTTAAATCAGCGTAAATCAGCCATCTGTTTTGATTCGACTGAGCCTCAGAGCCCGTAACGGTAACCGTTGTATCCACCTCCCCGGCGGCCTCCACACTTCCCAGAGGCATGAGTCCAGCCATCAATACCAACGTCAGCACAAGTGCAAGCAGCCTTTTTCCTGCTTGTTTCCAATTTTCTTTCATTAACACCGCTCTCCTCTCTTCGTCTATAAACAATTGTCTTTTAATATTGGATGTCACTGACGTCAATGACATCCATTTCTTCGTTCCAGTCGCAGAAGTCTTCGTTAATTACAGAAAATGTCAGAAAATCACCTTCCCCAACCTCATACGTACTGCCTTCCTTTAATTTGAATCTGACATTTGCATAAATACCATCGGCTTTTACCGCTGTACCTGCTTCCGGTGCATTGCCTACAAGCCTTACTGTTCCTTCGCTTACCACACTATGCGCCATCTCTGTAAAGACTGTGCCGTACTCCACATCATGAACCTCAAACTTCTCATTGGAACATGTGATTTGCAGCGCTCCTGCCGCTGCCAGGCTGTCTGTCTTAAGGTTTATCGGAACACTTACATATTCCTTATAGCCATCTTCCACATGCACATATTTCGTGAGGCCTGTTACTTTTGTGCCATCCATCGTGATCCAGTAGGGGGTTACATTGATAATCTTCGCATCATTTGTCTTCGCAATTCCATCCAATCTCCACACGCTTACAAATGCTGATTTGCTTCCAAAAATCTGATTCGCTTCGTATTTCTTCTCCCCTGCTATAATTCCCTTGTAAATTGTCGTTGTTTCCAACGGACTATTATCCGG
>CABQGZ010000478.1 GCA_902463835.1 uncultured Lachnospiraceae bacterium | reverse complement strand
CCACCATTGAGGCAGCGTCTTATCCTGCGCCGCCCATGGAGCCCCCATGGTTTCCTGATTGATATTTTCCGGTTTTGTACCGCTGCGGCAGGATGAGGCCGCGGCCGGCTTCCCGGTACTGATATCCCAATACTGTGATTGAGAGGCCTTGATGGATTCCCGGACAGAAAAATACTCTGTCTCATCGCAGGGGTATGTTGGCGACGCCGAAGTTTCACCATATGTTCTTCCAGGCAGATACTCCTTCTCATCCGCCTTTGTGTACAGCTCTAAAACAGCCTCGGACAATCCCTCTGCCCTTGCTGTCAGAACCACCTTTCCCGCTCCAACGCCTGCGCGCAATAAGACGCCGCTTTGTCCCGCTTCCAGACTTACGCGGTCCGCGCTCACCCACGGCTCGTCCTTGCCTACGATACGGGCGTCTCCTTCTACTGAAAATTCTACCGTTGTCTCGTTATCCGGCACCGGATTGCCCGCCTCATCTACCGCGGCAACGTGTACCATCAATAAATCAGAACCGTCCGCGATCCACGCATTTACATTTTCCCATTGCGGAACTAAGGTCAAATGGTGGGCTGTCTTCGGTGTATTTACCTTATGTACTGCAACGACCTGGCCATGAGCCATCGCCTCCGCCATGAGCTCTCCCCTCTCCCAGGGTACATGTTCAAACACAACCGCCGGATGGATTCCTGTGCTTCCGTCCGCCAGACGTGTCGCGATCTCTCTCCCATTCAGAGAAAGCCGCACCGCCTCCGCATTCGTATATACAGCAACATCCCGAGGCGAATTTTCCGTCCAATAGTTGGCGATAAAACATTTTGCTCCCGCCTGCTCCATATCCTGCTGACAAGCGAAATAATGATAATGGAATTTGGGCAAACGCAGGAAATCCAGCATACCCACAGCAGCTTCGTTTGGCTCGTACCCCCGATTGTGGTCGATCCCTGCCCAGGTAGCGGCTCCGTTCATGCCGGCGGTACGATAAAGGCCCACATACGCTTCAAAGCGTTCCTGCGCGGACCGTATCATTGCTGCCTCTCCGCCGGGGTAAAACCCGGTATGTTCCCCCCGCCGAACGCGCCGCAGCGTATCCATGGGACCATACTGTTCCATATAAAAATCGCCGTATTCACGGACAAAGAGAGGCGTCCCCTTGCGCGCGAAGTAATTCACCGGATACAGCTCCGCGAAGCGCGAATGGGAATCACAGGCACACCAGGCAGGCAGATCACCGCTCTCCTCCCTCACAATATCCAACTGTTTTTTCGCAAAGTAAGCCGGATAATCCGTTTCATTCAGAATGGGCTCCCATAGACAGGCCGCTGCATGATTTCGCAGCAGACGGATCATACGGCGGGTATTCTCATAGCTTGCATCATCAAAAGCAACGCTTGCCGGGTGTATCTGCCAGCCCGGCGTAGGAATCACACATAAGATTCCCTCCTCATCACAGGCCTGCATAAACACTTCATCCGGCGGATAGTGCGCGGTGCGGATACAATTCACTCCCGCCCTGCGCAGCAGGTGCACATCTCTTTTCTGCAGAGCATCCGGCAAAGCAAAGCCGATATACGCATATTCCTGATGACGGTTTGTTCCATTTAAGAAAAGCTTTTCGCCATTGATATAGAAAGCGTCCTCCCTAAATTCCAATGTACGGAGCCCGATTTTTTCTGTCCGTTCATCCAGTACGCCATTCTCATCTGCCAACTGCGCCTTTAATTCATACAGGTAAGGATGATCCGGATGCCAGAGGGAAGGATCGTCCACCACAAACTGACACTCTGCATCCCCTTCTCCCATGGGACCCGCTTCCATCTTCCAGCTTTCATAGACGGTCCGCCCATTCAGAAACAGGCGTACCTTTGCGGCAACTGTTTTCTCCGTATGATTTAACCAGTTTGCATGAACCGAGACAACCGCTTTCCCGTCCACGAGCTTTGTGCGCACAAACAACCCGCCTGAAGCAGGCTTTCCTTCATGCACCGCATAAGAGAAACGTACTTTATCCGCTATATGGAACCATGCATTCCGGTACAAACCGCCGAAATAGCAGAAATCCAGGGCCCCCTGCGGTTTGCCCGGCGGAACATCCGGCAAGTCAGAATTATCTACCCGCAATACCAGTAAATGCTCTCCGGCGGCAATCCCGCTGATCTCAAAACGCATAGGTAAAAACCCGCCCATTTTGCAGCCCAAAGGCTCGCCGTCCAACCACGCGTCCATTCGCTGCATTGCGCCGTCAAATTCGAAATACAATTCCTTATCGTTCCATTCCTCTAAGACATGAAATTCCTTTCGATACCAGCATTCTCCCTGATAATTCAATCCGCCGGAACACATTAACCTTTCATTCCGCACGGTGTGCGGCAAATGCACCGTTTCCCACAGGCTGTCATCCAGGTGTTTATCAAAAGGCGGCAGCCCTGCATCATGAGGATTGGCCGAATTTTCGATACGTCCTTTGGGCGGTTCCCCCCGGTAGAACTTCCATCCCCGGTTCGCTGATATTTTAATACTTTTCACACTATTTATCCTCCACTTTCGCCAAAAGCACAATATCTGCAATCCCTATCTGCAGCGCATCTGCTTCCATTGTTTTCGAAATATATATGGTTATATGATCCGCCGACGTTTCTTCAAAAACAGCCGCAGCTGCGCCTCCCGGCCGCAAAGCCCCGCTGTCTGTCAGGTAATCCGCCGGGAAAGGGATCTCTTCCAGGGTTTTACGCAGGCTTCCCCTGCTTCTCAGCTCTATTTTGTCCACAGACGCGAAGGCCCTGCTCTTATCCCAGGTATTGTACACCATAACGGAGCGCAGTTTCCTCGCTTCCTTCAAGGTCAGACTGATACACAGCTCACCCTTATCCGCATAATATACCATGTCGTCATCGCGGGAATGGATGGCCACAAATCCATCCTGCAGCAGCCTTGTATCCCCAGGCGCGCTGCTTGTGACCAGCGCCTGTTTCGCTATATTCTCATACCCGGACACGATCGCAGGACAAGGCTGCAGGCTGCCCTGTGTCGGCCCATTGGAATGCGGCACATCAAAGCCAAGCTCCTCATTGTACCTCCAGGTAATCCGGTCAATGATAAAATTCCGGCTTTCCTTCCCCGGGATCAGTACCGTGCACAGACTGACCAGAAATTCTTCTGCTCCTGCCCGGAAGAATATGCCGTTTCCGGTGGCCTGGAACAGATCATAGGAGGGCGCATTATGCCAATGTTCGTCCTCATCGCAAATGGCGTCAATGCAGTGAAGCGGATTCCCATATTTTGACGCCAGCTTGACAAAACCGCCGTTCGCAGCTTCCCTGCTTCCCTTCGCATAGCCCAGCGGAGCATCCGCCACGGCAAGACACGCCGAATAGTAAGGACAACCCATCCCGCTGCGGGAGTAGGTGAGATAATACATATCTGTGGCGGAGCCGTCCTTACGCACCGTCCTGTGCTTCGTCATGCTGACGCCCTCGTTGACAATATCATCATCCATATCTGACGGAGCGCGGTCTCCTCCCACTGTATAAAATCCAGGTATATTCAAACAAGTCAACGTGTTGTAGTCCGGCGTTACGGGATCTATCATCCGCACCCCCCAGCCGCCTTGTTTGTGCTTTTCATCGTTCATGTCACGGGAACGTGTAAAATATAGATACAGCTCTCCATCGTCATCTAAAAATGGCATCGGATCCAGCTGCGCAAAAATGTTGGTGCCATTTCGCTCATAATGGGCCTTGTTGGTTTCC
>CABQGZ010000477.1 GCA_902463835.1 uncultured Lachnospiraceae bacterium | reverse complement strand
ATGATGGGAGATGGACTGCGGCGTGAAAATTGAAGAAGGTCGAATTATAAATGACTTTATCGAACCGAATAAGTGCCAATATGCAATTCCTGTTTACCAACGCAACTATGAATGGTCAGCTGAACAGTGTAGGAAACTGTTTGTCGATGTAGTAACTGCGCATAAAAGAGATCGTAGACATTTTTGCGGATCGGTTGTATATGCGCCTTTGAAGAGCGAAAAGAAAATCGACTATTATGTTGTTATTGATGGTCAGCAGCGACTGACAACAATTTATATTCTGATAAAAGCACTGATAGATAAAGCTGTTACAGATGAGGAAAAGAAATCGTTGGCGGAAGTTCTATTCAATGTTGACAAATTCAAAAGATACAATATTGATGATTCTAGCAAACTAAAGCTAAAGCCAATAAAAAGCGATAATAATCAACTCATGCTGTTGATGGAAGATCATGCTGAACAGATGGATAGGACGAGTGGCATTTATCGGAACTATGAGCTGTTTTGCGATTTGATTCAGGAATTTTTAAATGATAACCCGGATATGGGGGTTGGCAATATCTACGATGGTCTTGAACATTTGACCTGCGCAGAGATTAAGCTGGATGATGATGACGATAATGCACAGGAAATTTTTGAACGAATCAATTCTACAGGCGTTCCGCTAAGTTTGTCGGATAAAATCCGAAACTTTGTTTTGATGACAGATACAGACCAAGATCGTTTATATGAGGATTACTGGCTTAAAGCAGAGCAGATGCTGTCCAAAGATCAGTTGGAGGGATTCTTCCTTGACTATCTGAATTTCAAAATGGATGGATTTGCTAAGGAGAGTACGGCCTACGATGAGTTTAAGGCTCTCTATGCACGTGGGCAGTATACCAATGAATCTATGCTGGAAGAGATTTACCACTATGTCCAGCAATATCATGCTTTCTATTTTGGCGATGAAAAACGGTTCAGCAGTACAGTAAACCATTTGCTGAGAAGTTTGCAGACCCTGAAACAGACTACGGTGTATCTGTTCCTGTTCAGTGTGTTTGATGACTTCGATGCTGGTGTAATCGATGATGAAACACTCTGCAAAGTTCTTCGGTTGCTCCTGAATTACAGTATCCGCCGCTTGATTTGCGAAGTAGGTTCAAACTCGCTGCGTGGCTTGTATAAGACCCTTTACGGACGGGTGTTCAATCGCCCGGAAAATAAGAACAACTACTATGATTCCATCGTGTCTTTCCTACTTCAGCTGACATCTAAGGATGTGATGCCCAGCGATGCAGAGTTCGTGGCAGCACTGAAAGAACGTAATCTTTATCGGAAGAACGCGCTGTGTAAGTATTTGCTTGTGGCAATCGAAAATCAGGGTAAAGAGCAAATCAAGACAGATGCTTTGACCATCGAGCATATCATGCCGCAGAACAAGAATCTATCGACTGCATGGCAGAGAATGCTCGGTACGGATTGGGAGTTAGTGCGAGAACGATATCTGCATACATTGGGTAATTTAACGCTGACAGGTTATAACAGTGAACTAGGTGATCTGCCGTTTGCAGAGAAACTTGATAAGCTTGCAGAGGAAAATACTCATGTTACCGTCCTTTATAGTGATGTAAAGAACAAAACAGAGTGGAATGCACAGACAATGGAATCTCGTGCAGAGCGTCTATCTGAAGAGGTTTTAAAACTCTTTCCCATTGAGTTGCCAACAACAAAGGTTGATTTTTCTGATCCGCGCTATCGGCTGTACACGGTGTCTGACCCACATAATGCGACCTATAAGTTCGTCAACTACTATGAGCTTCTAGGTGAAAGGGTCAGTGCTGATAGTTTTGCCTTTATGGTTCGTTCGGTGGCTGGTAAGCTGTACGACTTAAACAGTAGCATTATTGATCGTATGGCGCGAAATTTGGAAGTGTTTCCAGCGTGGCAAAATCCGGTATTTGCTTACGATAAGGACGCCATCCGGAATGCAGTAAAGCTGAAAAATGACAGCGATATTTACATCAGCACGGGATATTCTGCGTATGACTGCATCTGTTTTATCAAGGCACTTTTGAAGAAGTATGACCTTGATTTGGAAGAAGACTTTGTTTACAGTGCTCGGCCAAATAGCACAGCATTGGCTGGAATAAATTGGAAAAATATTGCACAGGAGTGGTGCGAAGAACGGGACAAGAGAGGTGAAATTGTATTTGATATAAAGAATTGCGAAGGCAGATATGTCCGTTTTACAACCCCATTCTTGAATAGCGTGATACCGACAAATGAAGACATACTAAGTCCATGGAAGACAAACAATTACTATTTCTATGAAATTACGAGCGATAAAAATGAGTTGTATGTGCAACTTTATTTTTACTGTAAGGGCATTACCGACGAAATGCGAACGGCATTCCAGAAGTTGGCTAATCTAACCGATGGAGGAAAGTTGACACAGGGATACAGATTATTCTTCAAATCATCTGTATTTACTCAGGCAGAGAATAGTACGAAGTCGGAAATCAAGAATCACTTATATCGATGCTTAGAAGAAGTGCGTGCGTTTGAAATGACGATTCAAGATAAATGGGACTCCTAAAAGGCAGTTGCATCCTGAACGTAAATACGTTATAATACTCACAGAGATCCCGCTGGTTGTGTGATACTATCCTGATACTAAAAAATCACCAAGCCACATCTACTACGGCAATCTCATGGAAAAGTGAACATCCAAAGATAGATACACTAAACAAATTTGCTTAGTAACAATTAAGACTTACCGAGCTCGAATAACGTTTCACAAAAATCAATCACAAGCCCCCGCCAGCAGGTGTTGGCGGGGGTTTGTGCATCCAGCGGGCCTTGATAAGTTGCGCGGCGTATGTTATGCTTTTAGCAGTCATAATGTATTCCGCTGCGACGTCCCGCCATTCAGCGCGGGCTGCGGATGGCCAATCGCCGCCGCAAGCCCGACCGGAAACGGCTCGGACGGCACAGCATGAGAAAGGGAGAAAAACCATGGCACAAACGATTCGAACCGCAGTCGAGCAGGATCTCGACGCCATTGCAGCGGTGGAGGCAGAGTGCTTCCCGGCGGCAGAGGCGGCGACCCGTGCAGAATTTGCCGAGCGGCTGCGGTATTATGGAAATCATTTCTGGCTCCTGTGGGAGGACGAAACACTCGCAGCCTTTGTGGACGGCATGGTCACGGACGCGGCAGACCTGACCGATGCAATGTACGCAGATGCCTCGCTCCACAACGAAAACGGTGCATGGCAGATGATCTTTGGGGTCAACACGCTGCCGGAATACCGGCGGCGCGGCCTGGCCGGGCAATTGCTGGAAACGGCCATTGCAGCGGCAAAACAGCAGGGAAGAAAGGGCCTTGTGCTCACCTGCAAGGACAAACTGGTGCATTATTACGCCCGATTCGGCTTTGTCAGCGAGGGTGTTTCCGGGTCTGCGCACGGCGGTGTGACATGGTATCAGATGCGGCTGACGTTCTGAATGCTATCAAATTCCGCTCCTTTTAGAACGGTCAAAAATGAATCTTTTTCTCTTCTGAAACGTCATGCGACTCCTCCCCAATGGGGGAAAACTGTGATATAATAATTCTGTTGTGCCCGGCTGCAAGCTGCAAAAGGCAGACCGGGGCAAATGGATTACAGAGGAGAACATTTTATCATGGAACGTGAGACCCTAAAATCGCGGCTGGGCTTCATCCTGCTCTCGGCGGGCTGTGCCATCGGCATCGGAAACGTCTGGAAATTCCCCTATATGG
>CABQGZ010000476.1 GCA_902463835.1 uncultured Lachnospiraceae bacterium | reverse complement strand
TTACGGTTCTTCTGGAACCAGTCACGGACTTCTTCACGGGTGGGAGCATTGTTGTTGTCCAGCAATACCTTTGCGGTCATAATGAAGCCGGGGGAGCAGAAGCCACACTGCGCACAGCCGTGAGCCATCCAGGCGACCTGCAGGGGATGCATATCGGAGATGGTACCGATGCCTTCGATGGTGGTGATCTCAGCGCCGTCCTTGATCTTGCTGAGCTTCATCAGGCAGGAACGGGCGACCTTGCCGTCCACGATGACGTTACAAGCGCCGCAATGGCCTTCGCCACAGCCGATCTTACAACCGGTCAGCAGCAGGCGCTCACGCAGGAAGGTGGCCAGAGTTTCGTTCTCATTGACCATCATGGTGCGCTGAACACCGTTGATAACAAACGTCTTTCTAATCATATTGTTTCCTCCTCAAATTCTTCTAATTTTGGGGATTTACACGTGGGTACCGCAGGGATCTTCATCGGGGCCACCCCCAGTTAAGTCCTGCATACGCTGCATGCCTCTGGCAGAATAAAAAACCAGCTTGGAAATACTGCCGTCCAGGTTCTCTCCCCGAAGCACCAGACCGTTAGCGGTCTCGTAATAGTCAATGGGGAGGGTACGGCGGTATACTTTTCCGGTTGCCTCATCCACTATTTCAACGGTTACCTCTTTTGCAGAAATTTCAAAAACCTTTTCTTCCATGTATGTCACCTTCTGCCTTTATCGCACTTTGGCATGCTTTGCCACACATATATTTTATCAGTACAAACAGGCCAAAAGCAACTTACAAACAATTGTAAGTTACAGAAATAAATGTAAGGGGATTATGCACTATGCACAATCCCCTTATATTAAAATTTAATATGTTATTACCAATTTTCACATACTATTTACAGAGCATCAAGGTTCCTCCTGTATCACACAGGGGAACAGCAGGGAGGGTCTGTCCCAGTTCTGCCTCATACCGGGCAAGCGCTTTTGCCACACCGGGCAGTTTCGGGCTGCCCCAATCGTGGAGAAGCAAATAGCCTCCTTTTGCAAGTCTTGGCCAGAAATACTGCAAACCGGCCAATGTGGTCTCTTCAAAATCCACATCCAGACTCACCAGACAAAACTGCTCCTCCAACCCATTTAAGGATTCCGGGAAGAAGCCGGGCTTTACAATGATATTTTCAGGATTGGGCATGATGGCCAGTACCTTCTCTATGCCCGTATTGGCATGGGCTGCCTGGAAGGATTCGGAAGCGCCTGCATTTTCCCGAAAGCCTTCAAAACTGTCAAAAAGGTACAGTTCCCGCTCCGGTAATAACTGATTGATACACCGGGCAAAGAATCCGCGGTAGACACCCAGTTCCGCTGCGGCACCGGGGACGTTTTCCAATCTGCGGCAAATCAGCTCCAGAGTGGCCAGGCGTACATAGTCATTCTGCAGTTCCCGCTCCGGCAGAACCGCGTCTGCCAATTGTGCCGGGGTCGGCACGATATGCTGCTTTGGCAGCAGTTTTCTCAACAGGTCTTCTCCCAGGATCTCCCCTGCCCTGCAGTTTCGGTTGCGATCCCGAAGCTCGCAGTAATTTTTTAGATACAGGCAGTTTTCACCGGGAATTCCCAATTCGTTACAAGTGCGGGCAACCGCATCCGCATGGCGGGTGGTGATGATCAGAAGATCTGTTTCTTCCAGATGCAATTGGCTGGGCAGGATCACCGGTCTGCCTAAAAAGGTATCCCCGCAAGGGAAACTGTCCACAAATGCGCAAATGCGATCCAGCGCCAGCCCCTGCTCCAAAAGCTCTGACGCGCCGCAGCCGGTGCCCCATACATAGATGCCCATACTGTGACCTCCTACAAAAATCTCCACTTCATTATATCAAAGTTCCACAAATTTACAAGTTGTTGCTATTTTTTAGTTTACAAAGCAAAAAAATATCGATATTATAAGAGCAAAAGGAAGTTATAATTAATTGCGATTTGCATTCTAAAACAATTTGTGGAGGGATTTCTATGCAGATCGGTGCATTGATCGTTGCAGCGGGTATGTCTTCCCGTATGGGGGAATTCAAGCCCATGCTCAGTATCGGTTCCATTTCCGTGGCGCAGCGGGTCATTGCCACCCTGCAGCAGGCAGGTGCCACGAAGATCGTCATGGTCACGGGCTACAATGCCACCGTTTTGGAGCGGCACTTAAGCGGAAACGGTATTATTTTCCTGAGAAACGAGCAGTACGAAACTACCCAGATGTTTGACTCGGTGAAAATTGGTCTGCGGTATCTGCAGGATAAATGCGACAAGATCCTCTTCACGCCTGTGGACGTGCCCCTCTTTACTGCCCAGACGGTGAATATTTTGCTGGACTCCGGTGCAGCGCTGGCTTGCCCCATGTGTGAGGGAAAACAGGGACATCCCATCCTCATCGCCAACGAACTGATTCCGGAAATTCTGGATGATTGCGGAGAAATGGGGCTGAAGGGTGCCATGGACCGCTGCACAACGCCCCTGTTGCGAATCGACGTGGATGACCCCGGCACGGTACACGATGCAGACACCCCGGAGGATTTCTCCGCACTGGTAGACTATCACAATTCCCAGTTGGTACGGCCGGTGGTCAGCGTTTCCTTAACGAAGGAAAAGCCTTTCTTCGACAGTAAGATCGCCATGTTGCTGACGCTGATCGATGAGACCAAGTCCGTCCGGGCAGCGGGACAGCGGATGCAGCTGAGTTACTCCAGCTGCTGGAATACCATCCGCACCCTGGAAAGCCAGCTGAGCTATACCCTCATCGAACGAACCCAGGGCGGTGCCGGCGGCAGCCAGAGCCATTTGACCCCTAAGGGCAAACTGCTGCTGGAGCGGTATCTGGAATACGAAAAGCAGCTGAAAAAGCAGGCAAATGAACTGTATGAAGACTATTTCGGAGGGATCTTCGAATGAAAAAAGTCTATCTCATCCGCCATGCGCTGCCAGACTTTCCCGGAGGCAAACGCATGTGCATTGGCATGACCGATATTCCTTTAGGAGAGCAGGGGTTTTCCCAGTCAACAAAAATGGCAGCCCACCTTCCCCCTGTCACAGCGGTCTTTTCCAGCCCCCTTTCCCGGGCAGTACAGACAGCACAGGCCATTGGAATGCCCATTACCATTCTGGGCGGTCTGCGGGAAATGTATGCAGGAGAATGGGACGGGCTAACCTTTGATGAGATTCGTCTGAAATATCCTGACTTGTATGCTGCCCGGGCCAATGATTTGACGCTCCCCCTGCCCGGTGCAGAAGACTATGAAACAGGATTTGTCAGGTTTACAGCGGCCATGCAAACAGCTGCGGAAATTTCCAGCGGCGACTTTGCAGTGGTTTCCCACGGAGGTATCATCGCCCAGTTTCTGCAGAAAATCAGCGGAGCCTGGTATAAGCCGGATTATGTGCAGATCATCACACTTTATTATGAAAACGGGACATTTGCTTTACAGGAGGAAAAATAAATGCGGAATATGCTGAAAACCATCAAAGATAAATTGGAGCACGGCCAGTCTCTGGTATTGGTTACCGTTATCGCCTCCTCCGGCGCTACCCCCAGAGGTGCCGGTGCACGTATGCTGATCGGCAAGGAAGGCCGTATCTGCGGTACCATCGGCGGTGGTGCAGTGGAATACCGCTCCGAGCAGATCGCTGCCAAGGTACTGGAGGAGAGAACCTCTTTCGGCCATGATTTCACACTGACCAAAGACGATGTTCAAAACTTAGGCATGATCTGCGGCGGTGCCTGTAATGTATACTTCCACTA
>CABQGZ010000475.1 GCA_902463835.1 uncultured Lachnospiraceae bacterium | reverse complement strand
CGGGAAAAAAGATCGATCACACCGCAGTCGTGGCGGCTGCGGATCAAAAGCTGGAGTTGGGATTTCCCGAGAAAGGTCTCCCGGGCGATCTCATCCAGGGTAAGCTGGCTGGCCAGATGGTCGTTCAGATAGTCGATGACACGGTGGTAGGCCGCATCGTCCTGCTTTCTGCGGATGCTCTCCCGGGCGGCCGGCGGCGGGGGATTCTCCTTATTGCGGCGCAGCAGATGAAGCAGCAGCATCTCCAGATAGAGCCGGATCATCTGCTGGGAACCCATGGGGGTATGCTCACACTTTATCATTTCTGTCTGATAAGGATTGTCCAGTGGATCGCGGAAGGTGTGTCGGGCCTCCGTGATGATCTGGGCCAGCATCTGTCGTTCCGCATCGTCAATGACGAGACGTTTTCCACGGAAAAAGTCCATGGCGGGGGAAGAGCAGTGAAAAGAGACCACCACAAGATTGGGAGCCACCCGGTGATTGGCTGTCAACCGATGGAATTCGTTGGGCTCATGAAAGATGATATCGCCTCTTGTCAGGGTAAAGCAGCGCTTGTCCGCAACCACCTCCACCTCGCCCTTGTCCACGCAAAGAAATTCCCAGAAATCATGAGCTTCCCCGGAAAAAGAAAAATCGCTGCTGTATTCAAAATAGTGGATTGTTACAATCTTTGTAATCTCAATGGTAGATTCCAGATCTACGCTGGTATACGCCATAGCTTGCCACCTCATAAAACATTTCCAATAAGGTCATTTTACCATAGTTTTCTGTACAGTTCAATAATGCAAATATTTCAAAAAATCGTGCAAAGAATTTTTCCAAGACATGCGTTATACTAACAGTAACAAAGGAACTCCGCCTCTTCAGAAAATGATATCTCCTGTCTGGGAAAACGGAGCGAGAACATATACGACAAAGAATATGGAGGAAATGGCACATGAAAAAACCAGTATTAGTTATTATGGCAGCAGGTATGGGAAGCCGATACGGCGGCTTAAAGCAGATCGATCCCATCGACAGTGAAGGGCACATCATCATGGATTTTTCCATCTATGACGCCATGCGCGCCGGCTTTGAGGAGGCTGTCATTATCATCAAGAAGGAAAACGAAGAGGATTTCAAAGCCTGCATCGGAGACCGGATCAAAGAGCACATGAAGATCACTTACGTATATCAGGAGCAGAAGCTGCCGGATGGCTTTGAGGTTCCAGAGGGCAGGGTAAAGCCCTTCGGAACAGGACACGCCATCTTAAGCTGCCTGGGTGTGGTGGATGCGCCCTTTATGGTCATCAACGCAGATGATTACTACGGCAGCCATGCATTTTCCATCATGTACGACTACCTGTGCAGCCATGGGGACGATGAAAGATACCGCTATGCCATGGTGGGGTACATTCTGGAGAACACACTGACTGAGAACGGTCATGTGGCTAGAGGCGTCTGCAAGACCGATGACACCGGACACCTGAAAGAGATCACAGAGCGCACCAGGATTCAGAAGGTGGATGTGAACCAGGTGAAGCTTGTGTTGGAGGAAGACAGCTTTGTGAGCTCTGCAGAAGAGCTGGAAAAGGAATGTGTCGCTTTCTCGGAGGACGATGGGGCAACCTGGCATCCGCTTCCAAAGGATGCTACCGTGTCCATGAATATGTGGGGCTTTACCCCCAGCATTTTAAAGGAGCTGGAAGCTCGCTTCCCGGTATTCCTGGAAGAGAATCTTGCGTCCAATCCGCTGAAATGCGAGTTCTTCCTGCCTGCGGTAGTGAGCGATCTGCTTGCGGAGGACAAGGCCGTTGTGGATATGCTGAAATCGGAAGACCGTTGGTACGGTGTGACCTACCACTAGGATAAGCAGGTGGTAATGGATGCAGTGGAGAACATGAAGCAGCAGGGGCTGTATCCCCGGAAGCTGTGGGAGTAAGGGCAACAAAGAGCGTGTAAGTGTAGGTTTGCCAATGGCGCGGGCTGAATATAGAAAGGACAAGATAACAATGGAATTAGGAAGAATTGTTTCTGAATTTGCAATCGATGGAACGGTGGTATCCATCAAAGAATACGGCAGCGGACACATCAACACCACGTATCTGGTGGAGATGAATCAGAGCGGAACAGTCGTAAAATACATTTTACAGCGGATTAACACGGAGATATTCAAGGATGCGGATCAGCTGATGGAGAATATCACAAGCGTCACGGAATATCTGCGGCAGCAGATTATAAAGCGCGGTGGTGACGCTGACCGGGAGACCCTTACAGTGATTCCAGTGAAGGGCGGACAGAGCTTTTTCCGGGATGGGGACGGCAGCTGCTACCGTATGTACCGTTTCATTACCGACGCCACCAGCTATGACGTGGTAAAGGAGCCAAAGGATTTCTATGGAAGCGCAGTGGCTTTCGGGAATTTCCAGTCTTTGCTTGCAGATTATCCGGCGGATACCCTTCACGAGACCATTCCAGATTTCCACAATACAGGAAAGCGGTATCAGACCTTTGCGCAGGTTCTGGAGGCGGATGCATACAGCCGGGCGGCGGAATGCGAACCCGAGATTGCCTTTGTGAAAGAGCGGCAGCAGGAGATGACTGTGCTGACTGATATGCTGGCTCGAGGCCAGCTGCCCCTTCGGGTGACCCACAACGACACCAAGCTCAACAACATCATGATCGATGATGCCACGGGAAAAGGAATCTGTGTCATTGACCTGGACACGGTGATGCCAGGCCTCTCCCTGTATGACTTCGGCGATTCCATACGATTTGGCGCCAACACGGCCAAGGAGGACGAACCGGATGTGTCAAAGGTATCCCTGGATCTGAATCTGTATGAGCAGTATGTGAGGGGCTATATCGAAGGCTGCAGCGGAAGCCTCACGGACACGGAGCTTCGCATGCTCCCCATGGGCGCCAAGATGATGACTCTGGAGTGCGGCATGCGGTTTCTGACGGATTATCTGGAAGGAGATGTCTACTTTAAGATCCATCAGGAAAAGCACAATCTGATCCGCTGTCGTACCCAGTTCGCGCTGGTTGCGGATATGGAAAAGAAGTGGCAGGAGATGGAAGACATCGTCAGAAAGTACTGCTGAAAATCTGCCTGGTGTTCTGTGAAAAAGTAAGTCACTGAAAGTCATATAGATGAAAAATCAGACAGCCCCAGAGGAGAGACACAGAAGCAGGATGAATGTCATCCTTGCTGGAACCTGTGACTTCCCATGGGGCTGTCTAATTAATTGTAAGCAGATAAAGCCGGATGTTCATGATTCTTATTCCAGCCATTTGCCACGCAAGGTATCTGTTATTCTTCTACAAAAGAATCCTTGCCAACGCCGCAGATTGGGCATACCCAATCCTCAGGCAGATCCTCAAAAGCAGTTCCTGGTTCAATTCCGTTGTCGGGATCGCCTACCTCCGGATCATATATGTAGCCGCATGGCTCACAAACATATCTCTTCATAACAGTCACCTCCTTATCTTGTTACCACTATTATATAACATTCACCCGCAAAGTCAATCCTTCCCGCGCTAATAACTTGCCAAAAAGCGGGGTCACTTGAACATTCAAGGCCCGGCTGAGCCTTGTGAAAAAGAGAGGACACCATGCTATTGCATGATGCCCTCTCTTTTTCAGAAAGCGCGAGACGGGAGGGTCTGACCCAAGCCCCTGCTCCCCTTTAAAGAGCAGGGGCTGAGGTCACTCGAACATTCAAGGCCCGGCTGGGCCTTGTGAAAAAGAGAGGACACCATGCTATTGCATGATGCCCTCTCTTTTTCAG
>CABQGZ010000474.1 GCA_902463835.1 uncultured Lachnospiraceae bacterium | reverse complement strand
GGCCCCGATGATCGCCCATTTTCTGCTCATAGAAATGCCTTCTTTCCAAATTATGCCATCATTTTATCGATTTCTTCCGGCGGTACGGCATCCTTCTTCGTCGCAGCGCTTACAATAAGCATCAGGACGAAGGACACCGCGATACCGATTGCTGCATAGTTGATCGCTGTTTTGAGGATCATCGCTAATGCGCATCCTACAATTCCGCCAATCATTCCGGCAGCAATGCCCTGCGTTGTAATAAACGCCTTCTTGCGGAATGCATAGCACAAGAAAATTGGGCATGCGAGGGCGGCTGCCGAGAACGCGTAGGTACTGACCAGCCAGCCAAGGGTATCCGTAAATACAAGGCACATGAGAATCGCAATGACCATCAGTGCTACAGACAGAACGCGAGAAAGCTTCAGCGTTTTCGCATTATCCATATTCGGAGCCAATGCGGGGATAATATCTCTGGTAATATTGACAACGGCCGTCTGAATACCGGAACTTGCGGTAGACATAAGTGTAGCGAAGATCAACGCAGCAAAAAGCGCAAGGAACGGGACGGGAAGCTGCTCCATAAACCAGGACGTTGCACCGCTGGCCACATCCTGATTGATTGAATAGATGCTGATGCCCATATATGCAGCCCAAACAAAGGTCAGAAAGCCAAGAAATACGGTAAGAAGAAGGCTTTTTGCAACTTTCTTTTCGTCATCAATCGCGCACACACGCTGAAAATAAATCTGATTCGTCAGACCTCCAGGCATTACGGAGAAAAGCCACAGCAAGGCAGTGCTTGTTCCAATATTGTTTCGAATTGAGCCAGTAAAACTGAGCAAATCGGGATTTAGATCTTTGACGGTTGAAACGATTTCGCTTACGCCGCCGCCGAGGAACGTGACATAAACAATGGAGAAAATGCACATGGCAATCATAAAGCAAGCGAAGATAAAGTCTGTCCAAGCGACCGTTGTCAGTCCGGAGGGGAGAATGAACAGGAGACTTATCACAGCAAAGACCACGCAAATAACGTTGTAGTCGATACCGAGCAGCTTGGAATAAATGTTGCCGAAGGCAGTAATCTGCGACGTCACCCAACCAAAGGGAACGATCAGAGACATGAGGGCGGCCGTTATCGTAACGGCCTTATTCTTCCTTGAAAAAGTTCCCAGCAGCTCGGGAATAGTGGTGTAATTATGGCTTCGCAGCCATTTTCCAACGAAGATAATGCAAAGAATTGGAATTTCAGCAAGAATGGCATATAGCAGCATACCAATACCATTGGAGTATGCGTTGCCTACCTGCCCTACCAAAATGCCGCCGCCCATTGAACTTGCAAACTGCGTTCCAACAACGACGTAGAGCGGCAAAGCGCGCGCTCCAATAGCCCATTCCGATTCCGTTACTCCCTTTTTCTTGCTGATCAGATAAGAGGGAAGCAACGTTGCCAGAATAACAATCAAGGTTACCAGTATAATGATAGTAGGAGTTCCCATTTTATTTCTCCTTTTTACATAATTTATTTTGATCGGAGTTGCGAAATGGCAGGTGTGTGCTGGGAAGCTCGCGACTGATTGCCTGGGGAATTCGGTTGAAAAATACCCGATTTTTCTTGTTCTGATTGACGTGTCGGGAACTTTTCTGCCTGCGAATCGAAAAGAAAACGGGTTTCGGGGAATTACCAGCTGGTTTGTATTCAGTATAGCAGGGCGCAATTTGTGTGTCTATGTACCCAAATCAAAACTTTGGAATAAATATTTGAAATAATTACAAGATGCAGCTTTTTGAGAACAGATCAGGTAAAAAAAGAAATCACAATTTTCTGTTTTTTGAGCCTATTTTTTGGCTGTTTGCAAAATTGATGCAAAGGGGAAAAGATATCTTATGTGCCACATCAATAAAAACGTGGATGCCTGCACAGGAGAGAAAGCGGGTCATCCTCTTTTAGCTGCAATAAATATCTTCTCAAAATCAATGAATGCGTTTAGACTGCAGACGCAGGATAAGCACCGCCTCTCACATATTGTTATAATGCGCAATGCAGGATACCGCGCAAATGCAGCAGCTTGCATATCTTCGAAAGTTATGGTATAAAAAATATAATTTTCAGATTGCAGTGCCTGTTTCTTTGACACAATATACAGCAGAGTTTTAGCAGAGGTTTACCCATGTCTATTATCGTTAAAGACATTTTGTCTCTTCAGACCACAAAGAATTTCACTTTGATTGCTGGACAATCAGGCCTTGGCCGAATCATCGAAACAGTAGACATATTGGACTACGCATGGGAGCAGGATAGGCAGTTCTCCCGAAAGCTGTTTAAGCCCAAAAGTTTTCCGCTTTCAAGTCTGCAATTCGCAAAAGGCAATCCGGAATACCTGCTTGCAGTGATTTCGCACCTGATTGAATGCGGCGTATCCGGCATAGCGTATAAACCGGTGTACTACTATGACTTGCCCGCAAGAATTCTCGATTTGGCCAATTCCTGCAACTTTCCGATTTTTCGGATCGAGGATGGCGATACCCTCACCTACCGGGAAATTATCTGCGGTATTTCCGATGTCATCCGTGCCGACAGGATCGTTTCTGACAAGTCGGACTATGTCAAGCGAATGGCAAGCGGGACTTTAAAAGCCGAGGAAGTTCCCATATATGCTGGTATGATATCTCCCCGTATGAAGAAGAACGCTTGTGTAGTGAACATTACGCTCAATTCTCTTAATTCCTCTGTTTTGATTGACCATTTGGTTTGCACGCTCCAGGGCTACCAGCATTTTATGGATTCGATTGTCCTCTGCAGATTAGATACCAATCTGGTACTTATCATTTCCGATGACTCCGAAAATCCCCGAAAATTCAATTCCATTCTCGACCAAATTCTTCAACTGTGTGATGTTGATCGAGAAACTATATATCTGGCGCGCAGCGGTATTCACCCAACCTATTCATCTTTGGATAAATGTATTCAAGAATCTTGCAGTGCAAGGCTTGCTGGTCTTGCAATGGATTGGAAAGATACTTATTTCAGCCGTATAGGCCCATTGGCATTTCTGATTCCATTGGCCTGCAACGCATCGATTCAGGAATATATGGAGAATTTCCTATTTCCTATCATCGACAACGAAGAAAGCATGCGCACCGTAATTGCGTTTGTCCGCGCTGACGGAAATTTCAAGTATGCTGCCCAGATGCTAAATTGCCATCAAAACACGCTCCGCTACCGCATTGGTAAGATACAGAGCCTGCTTGCTCCCGAAGAAACTTGGGATACTTTTTTCCAGAATCTTTCTATTGCCATCAAAATCTATCTGGTGCGAAAGTTACAGAACTGAGTAATCTGCTCAAAGAAAACAGTTTTTGCAAAGTCTGAAGATGCTTTGCATCTGATAGAACATTTAGAAATGAGGAATTGTAGCCTAATCCAAACGCTTTCTGTGTGAGCAGCGCTGATCTATGCTTACGAGGCGCTCAGCGGAGCTTAATCAAAAATTTTTTTATTCCAAATGCAATAAATCGTCCTTTCCGTGCATTACACGGATGACAGGAGAAAAAAGCCCATGCTCAGTATGCTGATGACAACCGAATATGCGCCGGCGGAGGATCGGCACGAGCTGCAGCAGTTGCTGATTCACATTGCCGGCGGTGAGCGTGAAGCGCTGGCGGAGCTGTATCAGCGCACGAGATCGGCGGTGTACGGCTTAGCGCTGTCGTACCTCAAAAACGCGCACGACGCGCAGGATCTCACACAGGACGTCTATGTGCAGGTGTGGGACTGCGCGGAGCAGTACC
>CABQGZ010000473.1 GCA_902463835.1 uncultured Lachnospiraceae bacterium | reverse complement strand
GAAGCCACGCTGCGCGGCTCGGCTTTCGGAATCACTCCCTCGGCGGCAAACGACACAAAGGCATTCTCTGCAGCAGCGTTATAGACCAGGTAGCCCTCGCCTGCGTTGAAGCGCGTGAGCGTTCCTACCCACTGGCCGTCCTGGAAGGTGGCGAAGCCATCATTCTTGGAGACGATGCGCGAATCGTTGGCAAAGGTTGCCTTGCCGAGAGCCACCTGCAAATCGTGGTCGAAGCAGTAGGGATTGCTCACCCACGTCCAGCCAGGCATAAGGTTGATATCACGGCCTGTATTATAGTTGTACACACCGCCATCATAGAGGAACATATCGAAGTGAGCACTATCCTTGACGCAAACCTTATAGGCTTCCGCCGTGGTCAACTCCTTGAGGTCGCCAAAGAATCCATATTCGGGATCGTTATAGACGAGCATATATTGCGATCGAATCTCCTGTGCGTCATAGAAATACTTGTAGAAGAGATCTTGGCCGACCTTGTTGGCAAAGAGCGAGATCCAACTCCATCCCTCACCAAGCAAGAGACGTTGGCCGATTTCCACACTGCCTTCCTGGACAATCTGGCCATAGGAGATACCCACGTTGTAATTTCCAAGGCGGTTGGCCGTGACCTTCCACTCGTTCTTTCCCTCAATGCGATCGCCGATTTCCAAAACGGGTGTATCGTCCGTATCACTATAAGGAGGAATTCTCCATGTGAGCTGCTTCTCATCAAGCAAGAAATTCTCGGGTCTGGTCTTAATTACAATCACAGCCTCGGTGTCATTGACATCCATCTGCAACCAATCTAACCAAACGTCTGCAAGACCCTCCACAATGTTCAGCTTGAAACCAACGGAGAAGTTATATTCCTTGTCTGCATTGAAAGATCCATCTTCGTTGAAGCCCATGGCGGTTCCGTTGTAAGTCCACTTCACGGCAGTAGAGCCATATTGCTTGGCCAAAACCTCACTTACCTTGCCGTCGCCGTCGGTGTTCAATGTCAGAATACCTTCACCCGCGGTATCCTCAGCAAAATCGAGCTCATGGGGGAAGTTGATTGTTCCCGTGTTTTAGATGTTGTCCACAAGGCGCTGATAGATATCAACCTTGGACAATTCATAATCAGCAAGCGTCACGGAGAACGGGTCGTTCTTGACCGCCAAGGACTCCTTCGTCGGGAAGTCAATGACATAGACCGAAAGGCTAATGGGACCGTTAGGAATGTCCTTGTGGTAAACCCACACCGTGGTGCTTCCTGAATTCACCGCCTTGATGGTACCATCATCATTGCGCTGCAAGATACCATCCTCGCTGCTGATGCCATAGGAGATGCCAGCCTCCTTGTCGGTGGCATTCTCGGGATAAATAGTATAGGTATAGGGGAGATACTGTGTCAGCTCATCACCCACACGAAGGTAGATCTGCTCGTAATTAGGAGTCATCCTTTCGACAGGCTGGATAATCTTGACCGTCACTGTCACAGACTCTACACCTGGTGCGGTGGCCGTCATTGTATAGGTTCCCGGCTTGACAGGATTCCACCATACACCTCCCTGTGCATCAACAATGGCCGTGGGGTCTGACGGGGTCCACTTCACCTTCTCTGTAGCGTTGGCCGGACGGATTTTCAAAATGTCTTTCAACGCCCTGTTGAGCATAACATCTCCATTCACAGGGACAGTGATCACGCCGCCAGGATAATCCGTGTCATTGATAGCGAGACCCGTGATCGGCTGGTGAATGAAAAGTTCCGTACGATGCCAACAGCCACTAATAGACAGGTCGAAGTAAGCCCAGCTGCCTGTTCGTACAGGTGTCAGGACGTCGTTCACGATAGTAAAGCTGCTACAGGTATCTTTAACCCACGGAAGGACTTCTGGGAGCGACGCACCTTCTGGCTCGAAACTAAATTTCTCGCGCAGATTGACCGTCTCACCCATGTTGACATGAAGCTCTGATGGTCCATTGATCGCCGTTATGGGAGTAAACGTCAGATGGAAGGGATTTGAAGGAACGCCCCCAACCGTCTCGTCACCACCCGTCACGGTAATGGTTTCAGGAAGTACATACTCATTTTCCGAAGGGTCGTGAAGCACAAATTGTACCTTCTTGCCCTTGTCGGCATCGTTCACACCGATGCGGAGCGTGTAGATATACCGCCCCCCGTTAGGGGTTTCGCGAACTACTGGCGTTGTGGCTGCACGGCACTCACCATCGATGAACGCACCAACACGCATATCGGCGACATTATCAACCTCCTGCCCCGACGCATCAAAAAGCGTCGCATAAACTACGGCATGGGACGGATATTGATTCCCCGACGGGGGATTCCAGTCCCTCGCTGCCTGCGCCCAGAGAGTGGACAGCGGGAACTTCATATTGAATAGAATGTTTTTTTTCATAGACTAATGGGTAAAATTGATTGGAAAATAGTGATTCTTCAGTCGCGTCCTTCCGCCGTCCCGACCTCCTGACGGGCGACGGATGGCCTGTCTCCCCCATCGCCTGACGGCACTACCGTCCCCTTAATAAATAAGGTATTGCAGCCAGCGGGACTGTCGGTCTCGACACGAACGCGCTCCCGGAAGGGCCCTTCCTGTCCATGCGGGTCATAGCTGACCTCTACCCACGCCGTGTCACCGGGCTGCACGCTGCGGGTGTCATAGACCGCCGACGTGCAGTCGCAGCCAGGACGGGCAGAGAGGATATGGAATGTGGCTTCGCCAGCATTGCGAAGCAGAAAGCGGTGGCGAACGGTCCCACCCGCCTCGAAAACATCGCCGAAGACGAAGACAGTGCCGTCCACCCAAGAGAGCTCCTTCTGCGCGGTGCAGTGGAGACTCCAACCGGTGAGTGTCAGCGGGAGGAGGAAGGCGGTACAAATGGTCTTTCTCTTCGGCATACTCTATTTAGTTTTTTATGTTCAGTGATTGTCTAAGTCTGCAATACGTGGTATCACGCTGCAAAGTTAAGTAAAAGGCCCGAATTAACAGTTGCAAATATCTTACAAAAACCGCAAACATTCGCTTTGATAACGCAATTTGCTAACTTTTGAGAGGAAAACACAACTGTTTGTACATTTTACGCCCCGATTTCGCTTCCGTTCTTTTATTATTCTGCTTCATCGTTGTGTAGGTTGCGAAATTGTCTCGGCCCCATGCCATAACATTTCTTAAAGGCGTTGGTGAATGCGCTCGCGTCGTCGAATCCACAGCGGCAACCCACATCCCGGATCCGAACATCCTGACAATCGATGAGCAACCTTGCGGCCTCGCGCATCTGCACACTCGTGATGAAATCTTTCGGCGCAAGTCCTGTGGCGGCAAAGATATGGCGGCGGAAAGTCTGCTCGCCGAGCGACAGGCTCGACGCGATCTCAGCCACACCATGCCTGCGGGCAGGCATCGAGGCAATAATCAGGCGTACCACATTGTGCACAAACTCATCGTGGGATGGACGACGTGGAAGATGCGCATGGGCTTCATGGGGAAGCCTCTGGTGGCGGATGTCGTGGTCTTCTTTCTTCACTGGACAGATATTTTACTTCAGTTTCTGGCGGCAAAGGTATAACTTGTTGGAAATTATGTTGTTGTAAAAATCATACAAAGTGTTGCAAAAAGTATCAAGACCTTAAAAAAGCCTTTTTTACACGTATTTTGTAGCCTTTTTCCAAGTCTGCAGCTACCATTTTAGCCGTCGTGATAGATTTTTCACACGACTTTATACCATTTTTCATCCAGTTAGGATGGTTTCACCCACCACTTCCCCTACCCCACAA
>CABQGZ010000472.1 GCA_902463835.1 uncultured Lachnospiraceae bacterium | reverse complement strand
CTGGAGCTTGGAATCGGTTCGCGGACATACACCTGCACGTTAAATGTCACGGTTTATCCGGTGACAGTAACGACGGGTGATTTTAAGGTTACAAACTGGTTCAGTCTGGATGCAATCTGTCGTTTGCACAATGTTGCCTTTGGCACAGCGGAATTTTTGGAGATGGTGAAAAAATATGCCAGAGCCATGCGCAGAACTCATCAGACTTCATTTTTTATTCAGCTGAACGAGAGCTGTATTGTCTCAAGATTCCCGGAGATATTTTCGTTTGAACATCTAAAACCCATCATTCGGTGTTTTTTTCAGGAGGGATTCCAGACGATGGAGATTGGCCCTCTGCTGAACTGTGGGTTTAGGGCGGATGGTTCCCAGGACAAGCAGACGGGTAGTCTGAAATGCGCACTTGCGCCAAAGATACCGGTGGATTCCATGGAAGGCTATGAATATACAAGACGTTTTCTGAAGGCGCTTAAGGATTTCCTGCAGGAAAATGGATGGGATGACAGGGTTCTCTTTCATGTGATGGATGAGCCGGATGTTCATTGCCCAGACGACGGCGTGCTGCAGGCGCGAAAAATCCAGTATTTCCAGGTGGCGAATCTTGTGCGGCGGTATTTTCCGGGGGTACGGATCATAGAAGCGGTGCAGTCCATTGCCTTTCGCGGGGCCGTCGACATCATGGTTCCTGTCACGGCTGGTTATCAGGAGAAAAAGAAAGAGTTTGACCAGCTTATAAACGGGGGCGAAGAGGTGTGGGGATACGTCTGTTGTACACCCCAGGGATTCTGGCTGAACCGATTTCTGGATTTTGAATTGCTGCGTGGCAGGCTGCTGTTCTGGGGGTGTGTAGGAAATGGGATGAACGGTTTCCTGCACTGGGGATTTAATCAGTTTTTGCCCGGAATGAATCCCTTTGAAAAGACGAGTTGCCTAAACACGTCCGGTATCGGCACTGATTTTCCCTGCGGAGACGCTTTTATTGTCTACCCGGGAAAGGATGGCCCCTGGCTCAGCATGCGGCTGGAGGCGGCGCGAAGAGGGGCGGAGGATGCAGCGCTGCTGCGGCAGATCGGGCGGGAAGCGCCCAATCTATGCAAAGAATTGATCGCCAAGGTATTTACATCGTTTGATCAGTACACCAGAGATGCAAACGTATTTGCGGATGTGTATCAGGAGCTGTTGCTGAACGCTTCCGGGACAGGAGGGAAGAGTGTTGAATAAATATGCGGTTCCGTATCAGGTGGATGTGCCCACAGGGAATGTGCGGCTGACAGGAGGGAGACTTCGCAGCTCCTTTGAGCATAACATTGCTTTTTTAAAGGATTTTGATCTGGATCGGATCCTGTACTGGTATCGTGTCCATGCCGGGAAGGCGGCTCCTGGAGTGCCATATGCGGCAGGAAACGGTCATTTTGAGAACAATCTTAAGGGACAGACGGCCGGTGAATTTCTGATGGGAGCCTGCACCACGCTTCTGTGGGAGGAGGACCCTGGATTGCGGAGGATGGCAGAGGCTATTCTCGATGAATTGGAAGGGGATCAGGAACCGGATGGGTTTCTGCTTCCGATTTCCCGCCGGGAGTTTGGCATGATGGAATACCCTAATTACACAAGGGCCTGGGTAACCTTTGGGCTGCTGGACGCCGGATATGCCGGGGAAAAGCGGGCATTTTCCATGGCGAGGAAAATGACAGACCACTTTTATGAGAGCGAGGTTCTTCCTTATGTGAAGGATATGAATCTGGGCTTCCAAGGGATTCTGCCCTCCACAAGAATCTATGATTCCCCCTGCGGAAAAAAAGAGGACATCTCGGCTGCTGTAAAATATTATGGAGAAAAATGGTGGCTAAAGCAGCTGATTGCTGGCGATCATCGGGCAATCTACAGTCATCCGGGGGATCATCCCCATTCTACGCTGCTGACTGCGCTGGAGGGATACCTGGATCTGTATCGGGTAACGGGAGAGGCCATGTATAGAAACGCAGTCAAGGCGGCGCTTCGGATGTATGAAGAGAAGTGGCAGCATGTGGGCGGCGGCATTGCCATGTGCGAAGGAGACGAATACTATCCGGGGTGTCTGTGGCTGTCTGTGAACCACAGCTATAATGAGCTGTGTTCCACGAATTTCTGGATTTTACTGAATCAGAGAATGCGCAGGCTGGAACCGGATAATGCCCATTATGCGGATGAGATTGAAAATTCCATTTACAATGTTCTTTTGGGCGCACAGGTTGGCAGCCGTGGATTTCACTATCTGAATTTTTTGGAGAAAAGCAAGGATTGGCGCTATCTGGATCGGGCCACCTGCTGTGCGAGTCTTGGAACGAGAATCTGTGGTTTGCTGCCTCAGTTTTTGTATGCGTATACAGAGGAGGACGTCTATGTGGATCTCTACGCACCGAGTGAGGCAAAGCTGCCAAATGGTGTAGGCCTGTGCTGCGAGACAGACATTCCGGATGGAGGACATGTCAAAATAAAGGTGCTTGAGACGGGAAAACCCATTCGGCTGCACCTGCGGATCCCGAGATGGTCGACAGCGGATAGAACCTCTTATTACAAGGTTTATGAAGAGGTTGTGACCGGAGATTGCATCGAGCTGCAGCTGGAGAGACGGTTCCATGTCACAAGGTATACCGGCGGAGAGCAAAGGCCGGGGGAAGGGCGTTACGCGCTGGAATACGGTCCGTTGCTCTATGCGGCAATGGGAGCGCCAAATCCGGTCCAGGTCTCCTGGAATCCCAAAGAACCGGAGGCCTGGTTTGACCTGGAGAAAGAAGGGGGAAAGCTAAAGCTGAAAGGGGATATCATTCATGAGTACTGGCCTTACTGCGATATCTTGGATGAGCCTTTTAGCGTGTACCCGGTTGTGAAAACGAAGATCGAAAAGGAATAGAGGGAGAATTACATTTATGAAACGAAAAAATATCATGAAACGAAAAAATAATGTAAAGATGACAGCATGGCTGTTCGTTTTGATCCTGGGAATCTCGTGCCTGTCTCCTGCTTCCTTTTCTGCTTACGCAGAGGAAGGAAAAAAGGAGTACCGAATGATAGATTCTATGCCGGCCGCCGGTACAGCAGGAGCTTCCGATTCGTACCAGGGTGTAAACGGCTGGTATTTTCAGACGGTGGAAGGTGGTGTTTACACGGATCTGCCCAGTGTTGGAAGCTGGAGCTGGATCAATCCGGTCTTTGTGGGAGAGCATAACAACGCCGGTTATGGCGCGATGGGGATGTGGAGCATTTCTACCAACAGCGCGCGCAATCAGGCGTTTACCTTTGTGCTGCCGGAAGATGGAACCATGGAGATCACAGCAAGTGATCTGATCCGGCTGCAGGCAGCAGGCGTGCTGCGGTTCGCTGTCTTCAAGGAAAACAGTGAGGGCAAAAGCGGGAGGATCTGGCCCGGGGGATCAGACTGGGCGGAACTGGTCTATACGGACGCGGAAGCCACAATGGCATTTGAGACGGTCAAGGTTGCGGGAAGAGCCGGTGAGAAGCTGCGTTTTGTTGTCAGCAACGGAGCTGACAGCTACACCAATAAGCAGTATGTATGGAACCCGATTGTCACCTATACAGGAGTCTATGATGCTGCATATGATGTCACCTATGATATTGAGCCGTCTGAGCCGTCTTTGGTGTACCGGTATGCAGACGGATTCAGCGGTAGTCAGGGTGATATCTGGTATTATCAGTACGCATCCATCGGGGACGACTACCCCTATGAGCAGTCTGGTTGTATTGACGGCGCATGGAGAGCAGGGGCGGGTTCCTACTATACGG
>CABQGZ010000471.1 GCA_902463835.1 uncultured Lachnospiraceae bacterium | reverse complement strand
TTGTACGATGCGGCGTTTTTTATGCCTAAAAAACTTTGGCAGACTGTGCCGGGTTCCGAACCCTGAAGTCGGATGCGAACCGGGCGGGGTCATAAATGTACTTTTTGAAAATCCATCGGTTTCACGCTTCTTTCTTTGAATTTTACACAGTGCTGCGGGCAAGCGCATCGCTTTTATGCCCCCTTCTCGGAAATTTCTTCAAAAATCTCCGCACCATCGTAGGTCGATACAGCCTTGAGCTGCTCCACTTGGTTGAAGCTGGCGTTCAGCGTAATCGAGATCTCATAGTCTTTTCGGACGCGAATCTCCTTAATGAACTGCTGCAAAATGGCGCGGCGTTCATCGTGGTTGGCGGTGTCGTAAACATCCGCCCATGTAAACAGCTCGTTGCAGATGTAGTTGCTACGCTTTGCTGTTTTGGTGGCTTCTTCGTATTCTTCCTGCGCCTGAACAAGCTGCTTTTCCAGAGTTTCCAGAGCCTCTCTTGCCTCGGCTACCAGTGTGCCCAGCAGTTCTTTGTCCAAGGCACTCACGCCCCGGATGACGAGGATGGTTTCGGCTTTCAGGTCGTCCAGTTCTTTCTGCTTGCTTTCCAAGTCTTTCTGGATTTTCTTGACCTTCTTCTGGATGCGGGCGGCATCGTTGGTCTTGACCGATTCCAGCAGCTTTTTCCGGGAAACCTCCCGGAACTGTGCGAAGATCTGCCGGACAACTTCTTCTACAATGGAATCCAGCTTAGAAACACCATAGCCGGACTGCCCATCGCAGTCACCCGGATGCCGAATCTTATAAAAGCAACTATACCGCGGCCGGACTTCTTTCACCGTATGCCCATCGGCGTAGGTGTGTGTCCGTCCGCTGCTGGTCAGGCTCAAGCGGTTGCCACAGTGGGCACAGTATACCAGCCCGGTCAACAGGGCTTTGGAGCTGGTGCCCAGTGAAGTACCGCCACGCTCACAAGTGCGTGCCTGCCGCAGTTCCTGTGCCTGCTCGAACAGCTCTGGTTCGATGATGCGGAGCTGTGGGCACTTGGTTTCCACCGCACCGTTGATGAGGTACCCCGTGTATCCTTTGTTCTTGATCATCCGAACGATGCTGGTGTTGGGGATATTTTTGTTGTTCCGTCCTACGACTCCCTGTTCATAAAGATAGTGGCTCAACTTCTGTGCGCCGTAGCCCTCGTAAACGTACTTGTGGAAAATCAGCCGGACGATCTCAGCTTCTGCTTCGTCAACCACAAGGTCGCAGACTTCCTGATTCTTCTTGTTCACCCGACCAAGGCGGACACGCTTGTAGCCAAAAGCCACGGTGCCGCCTGTATAGTGGCCTTCCCCGGTGAGCTGTTCCAGCCTTGTCCGGGTACGGACAGAGGTTTTCAGACTTTCGCCGGATGCCTGCCAGTAGCGGATGTAGTTCATCAGCTTGTCCACATGGGTGTCGAACCGCTGCTGTCCCTCGTTCACGCTCCAGACCTCGATGCCCTGCTTCGTGAACCATTCCACGATAAAGGGCGTTTCATCATCACGGCGACCGAGACGGTCAAACATGAACACCAGCAGGATGTCAAACTTGCCCTCCATCGCGGCCTGTTGAATTTTCTGGAGTTCGTCACGCTCTTTGGCAGATTTTTTGAAGCCGGAAACGCCTTTTTCGGAAAATTCCTTGACGATCTCCCAGCCCTGACTTTCTGCAAAGTTGCGGCAGGCTTCTTTCTGCATGGGGATGTCGTCTTTCTCGACCTGTCCCTTTGTCGAAACACGGTATAAGGTATAAACGCGTTTTTTCATTGCATTCTCACTTTCTTTTGGCGAGAAAAGCAAAATCAAACGAGTTTCGTCCATATTTTGTTTTCAAGGTTCAGTTCGATTTTATCTTATCTCACGCATTCAAGGAACACAAGGATGTCAGGCAGCGGTGTGCCCTGCCGTCCGCAGAATGGTGGTCTGCAATAGTTTCTGGATGGCATCCAGACAGTCCGTATCCGCAGGCGCATAGGTGATCTTGACTTTGCAGCCTTTGACGGAAATAGTTTCCGATTTAGCGGTGGTATCGCAGATAGCGTTCATAGGCCTCCTTTCGCCATACCCATTCGTTCAGATCGAGCTGATAGAGCAGCGCATAATTAAGCCGAATGAGTTCCGGGATGCTCAACCGCCCCATCGGGCGGATCAGCCGTCCCTTGCTGATGGTCTGAACAGATTCTGCCAAGATCATAGAGGGCTGCAAAAAAGCCCGATTACCGTCCACAAGAACGTGGGCTTGGTGATCGGGCTTCTTTGCAGTATTGGATGTGACAGGCGCAACAATGAGGTTGGGCGAATAGCAGTTTGCGGTGTTATTCTGCACCACGACCACAGGGCGAATACCGCCCTGCTCGGAGCCAAGGTGCGGCTCCAGATTGGCGTAGTAAATATCACCACGCAGAAACTTTCGGTTGACTGGAATCATGTTCATCACCGCTTGCAGGGCAAATTGTGGGTACGGCCAGCACCGTTGTAGATGGACAGGATCTGTTTCATGTGGCGGTCTGCCACATTGCCAGTGTCGTTTTGTGCCAACCGGGTGATGGTCTTGGGATGCACTGTGCGCAGCCGGAGAATCAGCCGTTCCCGGCTGTATTCGCCCTGATACAGAGCCAGAAAACGAGCCATGCCATGCAGGATGCCCGACAGAAAGGAATCAGAATCGCCGCCCCACGCATCTACGAGAACACTCAGCATTTCATGGTAAAGGGCTGTGCCGTAGCTCTTGTAGATGTAGTAAGCCGAGCGGATGCAGTAGATTTTCCACGGGGCACGAATCCCATCCAGTGCAAAGCGGACACCTGTGTCCTCCGTTACCGAAACAAAATCGCAGGCGTTTTCTTCGTGTGCCACCAGTTTGGCACGAAGCTGTTCACCAGCGGTCAGTTCGCTGGAAATGCCTGTCTGCACAGCAAACAGCAGAGCTTCATGCTCTTTAGAAAGGCCGTAGAATACCTTGCAGCGAATCGGGAGGTCACGCCCACCGTTGCACGTTTTCCGTGCCTCAATGGTGTTCTGACCATCAAAGACGAAGTAGCGGCCATCCCGGTAGCTGACTTTCGGCTCATTGGCGATGTACTCCGAAAAGTTTGCTGCAATTTTTGCAACCTTGCCCATGCGGAGCAGCCGCTGATATTCGGCGCAGGGGTTCAGCAGAACGCTGTCAACATACCGCACCTCGAAGTTGCACTCCGGCAGGCTGGAAAGGTTCAGGTTAGAAAGCATCATAGCGTTTTCTCCTTTATTTTCAGAAGATACTGTACGGCATCTTCGGTCAAGTCATGAATGATCTTGCGGCAGTCCGAATCTTCAAAAACATCCGGGTATTCTTTGAAAATGCTATTCCAGCGGCGAATGAAGTCCTCTTTCGCACCCTGCACTTCGCACATCATCAAGGAGCCGTTTGCAACGGCCCGTTCCTGATAGCGATTGTCGATGGATGCTTTCAGAGAAGTTTTTTCTTCGGCAGTAAGCTGGCGTTGATGCCCTTGGATGCTTTTGCTGATTTCAGAAAGCGTTTGTTTTGAAGAAGATGTTTCGGCTTTTCGGGGCTGACGTTCCTGCTTTGGCTTCCGCAATTCTGCAAGAGCAGCAGGAATTTCTGCCTTTGGCGTTTTTGCCAAGGCGGTGATTTCTGCATCCGTTGCCTTGATGCGCCCGGTCAGGATTTCTTCTCTTGCACCGGGGACTGCATCTTCCGCAGCGTCTACGCCTTTGGCATATTTTTCTGCTCGTTTTACGGTGGCTGGTCCCACACCGTTCTGGGC
>CABQGZ010000470.1 GCA_902463835.1 uncultured Lachnospiraceae bacterium | reverse complement strand
TTTCAATACACAGCCTACTCCTCCAGCGATTGCCAGAATCATAAACCACACAGCAACTGGGAAGGAATCATCCGTTTTCGGAGCCTGACCTCCATTGTTCTCTGTCTTTCCTTCGTCTGCCGGTTTCTCCGGTTCTGTCGGCTCCTCCGGTTCTTCCGGTTTCTCTGTGTCCACTTTCCGAACCAGTGCATCTCTTGCATCCGCCAACGTCTTTACCGCCTGATCCACCACCTTCTGGTCGTTCTCTGATAATGTCGCATCTTCCATCACAGCATAAGCATTTGCCAAAGCAGTCTTGAACACTGTCACACTTTCCTCCGTGTACAACTGCAGATCCAGATTCTTTACACTGTTCAACAGCGCTTCCAGCGCAGCCTTATCGGCCTTCAGCCGCAGATTTGCGATTGCTTCCACCAACGCTCCCCAGGCTTCATCTACCTTATCCTGGAACGCATCTCCGTCCGCCATCACTTCCTCTGCTGTCTGCTTTGCCGCAAGATATTCCGCCTGCCCTGCTTCCACATATTTTGCAAGATCAATGGTCGTTGTCAACTCCAGAGCCATAGCAAGATCTGTCTTATCTGCAGCCTTCATATTTAACGCATGGATTGCAAGCATCAACTTTGTTGTAGCCTTTGTAACTTCTTCTACTGTCGCATCCTCTTTGGTCATGACAGCTTCACCTTCGGTAATCGCCGCATGAAAGAGTTCTTGTACGGATGATATCAGTCCTTCTACATCACCATCCGCCACGTGCTGTTTTGCTTTATCCAGGTAATATTTCAAGGTTGTTTTGCTTACTTTATCTACTTCTTCCATCTCTGTTTTAAAGATACGGAACGCATCGATAATCATATATTTGCTATCCAGATTCGTCATGGTAACCTTATGCGTCCCATTCTCCAAATTGTAATTCGCGTACACAACCATACCCAGTGCTTTTTTGGATGCTCCGCCCGGAACAGATGTATCTACGATAACCGGTTCTTGCTCATCCACCTGGATGGAAAATCTACCCTGATCTGTATTGTAACTGGAAATCACATCAAAACCAGTACCGATAAAGGTGAAGCTTCCGGTGGCTCCCGCTACATTCGATGCATGCATCGTTCTGTCATATTCATAAAATCCTTCGTAACCTGGACGTCCCCCAGTTGCATACCATTTTCCATCCTCTGAGTATGTGATATCACTGCTCATATCATCTATGATCATCTCTGGTGTTCCGCCCTCTACCGTCACCTTGCATTCTGCTTTTACGGTTCCGTCTGCTATACTCTCAAATACAATTGTAGTTGTTCCCTTTTTTAGCGCAATAATGTCATACGTGTCAGAAGATTTGCGAACCTCTGCAATCGAATCATCTTTTGAATATACTTTTATGCCATCCAGATTGCTTCCCAATGGAGCAAGAACCGGTTTTATCACCCCACGGTCTCCAATCACCTTCAGTGCCATCTCGGTGTTGTTCAAACTGATTCCTTCTACATCCGGCGCCTTGCCATCTTCATGAACCGCAATTCTCAATGCCACCAGCTGTGCAAACTGATCGGGGTCAATCTCCCCGAATACATTCACTCGCACATCCATGCCCATCGCGCACTTTTTTGCTAATCCAGCCTGCACACGTTCAATCAATTCCTGCGTTGTTTTAGATGTGCCTTTACATCCCCAGCCGCCTTTCCAGCTAGTAGCTGCTCCCAACACTCCGAAAGTATAATTCTGACAATCATCACTGCCCGGGGCCCATCTACTCTCACTATCCGGCAACGGAGTAAGCGCGCCATTTTCACCGGAGGTATAATCCTGGTATTCATTTGTCTTTTCAAAACAACGCGGCGCACCAACGCCTGGGTTAAATGTTACGATACTATAAGGGTTGCCCGCTTTTGCCGCATTTGCAAGCCCCGCAATATTATATTCCAGGCTCATATCGGTATGTCCATCCAGCAGCCCGCCGGTAAATACCCCGTCAAACCACCATCCCGCAATTTTGTCGCCATATCGTTTTGACCATTCACGTACCATATCCTGTACGACCTTCCTGGCCTTCTGGCTTGGCACGCCGTCACTTCCTGGAGTATAATCAAATACCTCTGTTGTTACCTTATAATCTGTTCCGATGAAACCGTAACCGGAGGAACCTTCAGTGTTCCAGTGCGCGCTGTGGGGCGGATTTGCCGGAAGATACAGTATCAGCTTGATATTATATTTCGCCAGAGCATCGGCCAGAAGCATCGGCATATCAAAGTCACTGGTTGTGGTCATAGGGTTTATCTGGTCTTCTCCCAGAAGCCCTGCTTCCCGCATATATTTGTCATATGCACTGTTCGGTGCAATATAATAACCGTTATTCTGGCCCAGAGTCAATGTCACAAATTTTGCTCCTGTCTGTTTCACCTGCGCCGCGTATTTTTCCACATCAAACTGGGAGACAAAATCATTCCAGGATACATTTTCAATATCCCATTTTTCTCGCTCTTCCCGGCTGACGTCATCAGCATTAAAGTAGTTGGCCAGGAAGTGATGTGAGATACCATACCCCGCATCCAGCATCCAGTCTGTCAGCGGATTTCCTTCCGTATCCTGCACAGCTGCCGTGGTCGCACCGCTTACAACCGCAGCACCACTATTCCCGAAGCAGTCCGCCGGCTTCACTTCACATTTCAGATATTTTCCCACATATTTATCTAACAAAATGATTGTTTTTGTATTGATTCCCTGAATCGGCATGTAATCCCCATCTGCCGTATCCGCCATATACCACTGATATTTTGTCTCACCTTCTGCATCATTGTCCGGATCTGTGAATGTATAATTCAACTCCAGCATACCTTTTACATGAGGTTCTGCTCCAAGCTTGGGAGAGAGATTCTCAATGGTTAATTCCGATACCATCGGCGACTGATTACTGCCTGCTGGCAGCTTCAGTTCCGTTGAAAGCGTTTCGTCTCCATACAGAATATCCAGCACCAGGTCCTTATCCGTATTTGTATTGTTTTCCAGCGGGGCAAAGGTAAGGATTGCTGTCATCATCGCTGACTCATATTGAAAATCTGTAATTTTAAGCTGCTGCTTCTTCCCGTTGTCCGTCATGCGGATTGTGAAATCAGAAGCCTGGGGCACCTTCTCCGGCATCTTTGCAAATTTCAATGTAATCTGTCCATTTTCTATCTTTTCTATCGAACTGCTTACGCCGGTTTCTTCATAGATTGCCTTTACCTGTTCTTCCGGCAACGCAGACCTGTAAAGTCTCAGATCATCCATCAATCCAATATAGGCATGTCCACCGTACACCTGGCCACTGCCATTACAGTCTATACCAATGTACAATGGCTTGGATGCTTCCGTGAAGCCTGCTGTAGGCATATTCGTCTGTTCTTTTGCTAATTTTCCATCCAAGTAGATTCTGATCACACTGTCAGTCCGTGTCACAGCAATATGATGCCATTTTTCAGCGGTTGCTCCAGACGCATTCACTTCCCTGTACTGCGTATTTTGCGTCCCGTCAGAGAAAGATACCATATGGTAGATTGTTCCGCCTTTTACTAGAATTGCCAGCTGATCTGAGACATTGCCACTGTTTCCCCGGGAAAAAATTGCCTGTCCGTCCTTTGCACCGGAATCCTGTCGAATCCAGCCCATCATTGTATAATCATCTTCTGGTTGAAACTGTGTTCCCAGATTGATGTAAGTACTACCATCCAGGCGCAGGGCATTTTCCCCCTCTTTTCCTTTTTCCAGAGCTGCATTGCCGGTCACTTCCACCGCTTCACCCGTCGCCTTGTTCACC
>CABQGZ010000469.1 GCA_902463835.1 uncultured Lachnospiraceae bacterium | reverse complement strand
AAGGGAACTATGCCCTCAAGATGGACACGACCGCCGGCGGTCAGGGATACCTCTCTTCACAGCAGATAGAAGTAGAGGCAGGAGCAACCTATAAGATATCCTATCAACTTTATATTGAGAATCTGTATGAGACTGGAAACGATGCGCAATGCTATGCCTATCTCTATGAGTTTGACTCTGAGGGAAAGACACTGGGAGGCGGGCTGGTTAAGAGTACGGGCCGCTGGCAGTCAAAGAATCGTTGGGAGACAATTACGTTTGAGTATACGGTCCGTGAGGAAACCGCCAGGATTCGGTTGGATCTCATGCACAATGCAGTTCGCGGAATCTCTTATTGGGATGGGATTGTGATAGAAAAACAGATGCCGGAGATTCCGCTTGATCGAGCTTATGATCATGGCGGCGATGAATTGGCGGAAAATGAGAAAAACCTCATTGGCAATCCGTGCTTTGAGCATGTGGATGCTTCTTTTTGGAAGAACACACAGGGGACAAAAGTATGTAAGACAGAGAATGGCGGCGGTGTTCTGTTGTTTGAAGCTGAGGGAGGATATTATATCGAGACAGCAGCCACGCTTAAGCTGGAACCGAAAAAGGTATATGAGTTTTCTTACTGGATTCGTGTGGAGGACGCTAAGAATCTGCATTTTTCTGCTTATTATGTTCAGAATCCGGGCGTTGCCGGAAAAACAAAATATATGGACTTTATCAATCCCTATGCGGCAACCGGAAATACAAAGGGCTGGGTAAAGATCACAAAAACGATCATCACACCGGAGGAAGAGGGGACGATACCGTATACCTTTGGTTTTAAAGCATATCATGCGCCGGGCTGCAAATGGCAGAGCGACCATACGTCATGTGATTGCGGAAGCGTGGGCAACGTATATATTGACGATATTGCGTTGGTGGCAGTGAAGGATTACGTGGAACCGGTTCTTGAGAAAAAATATGACCACGGCGGCGATGAAGCAACGGCAGATGCGGGCAATCTGGTGAAGAACAGCATCTTTGACGGCGGCAGTAATACGGGCTGGATCCTGAATAATCATGGCGTTGTGTATAAGACGGAGGGCAATGGCGGTGTACTTAAGATGGAAGCGGCAGGCGGAAATTACGTTTCTACCTATTCTGACATCGTACTGCAGCCAGAGATGATCTATGAGCTTACCTACTGGGTATGGGCGGAGGATGCAAAGGAGCTTTCCTTTACCTCCTATGTCACCGGCGCTGGAATTGGCTGGAAGGATTTTCTGCCCTTTGATATCACAGACAATACCGGCGGATGGGTCAAGGTCACCAATCGCTTTGTGACGCCGGCCGGAAAGGCGGGGGAGGAGATTAAGCCGCTTACGATAGGTTTTAAGTCCCATTATGAAGGAAATGCTACGGTCTATCTGGATGATATTGCACTGCTTGCCAAGGGGGTATATAAGGATGCGGGAGACGGCAGGGTTTCCGATGACAGCGTAATCCGGAATGGTACCTTTGACCGTTTTGCCAAAGACGAATACAGTGCAGATTATTGGAATCTGAATCGGAACTGGAAGGAAAATGACAGCAGGGCGGTGATCTGGAGTGAGGAGGCAAAGAGCGGACAGGCGGTCCGCATCGACGCAACAGGCCATTTTTACCTGTATGCCAATGACTTTAGTATTGAATCGGGAAAAGTATATATTCTTTCCTTCTGGACGAAGGTGGAGAATGCCGAGAATCTAAAATTTGCTGCTTATATGTCAGACAAACACAGGGGAGGCAGCTGGTGGCTGGATGATGCCACACAGCCGGTGTACGGCAATACGGATGGATGGGTGAAGGTTTCATCCGCTGTCACGATACCGGCAAGTGTAGGAAATAATTCCAAAAATCCGGACAACATGGTTCAGTTGGGGCTGCAGGTATACCAGGGCTCAGGAAGGATCTATGTGGACGATGTCTCCCTGACGCCGACGGATATAGATGCTTCGAACCCGAATCTTGATTTTGAACTGGATTCGGACATCTTATATAACTGGGCGCTGACAAGCTATAACGGTGGCAACGGCTCCATGGGCGCCTCATCAGAGACGCGTCCCGGTTCTAAGGGGAAGGTAAGCGCGTTGATTCGAAATATTGGAGCTAACGGGGATACGCATTTTGTTTCCCAGTCATTGAAGGTGGAACCAAATACCACATACGAAGTTTCTTACTGGATCAGACAGGAGGGAAGCTATTCGGCCAGAATGGCAACGTCCTTCCGTCAGCTTCAGGAAGATCAGAAGACAGCTGCCTACAGCATGGTCTGGGACGGTAATATCCAGCAGGTGGTTCAGTCGCAATTTTTAAGTCCGTTTTGGACATACAGTACCCAGGGGGAATGCAGCTGGCGGCAGGTCAGCCTGTCCGTTACTACGGGGGCGGAAACAAAATATCTTCAGCTGCGTTTTAATCAGATAGGAGCAAATACCAGCACCTGGCTGGACGATATTCAGATGCGAGAGGTATCTAAGACGCCAAATCTGGACTTTGAGTACATATCGGACGTGACGGGAGCGCCGGAAAACTGGTATATGTCCATGAATGGAAATCGGGAAGTAACCTTTGGGTCGGACCGCAGCGTATATCATTCCGGAAACAGATCCCTTTATCTGAAAAAAGAGAGTCTGCTGGAGAAGACGCTGGTGGAATCGTCGGTATATTTTGAAGTAAATCCAGATTATATCTACGAATACTCTGCCTGGGTGACGGCGCGCAATGCATCGCCGGATTGCACGATCCGTATGAACCTGTATCTTTATGATGAGAAGGGAAATCATCTGTATCTGAAGGATGGAAATTATGACACCCTGTACGGAACGGTTATTTCCCTGAATAAAGGGGAAGAGCTTGGCCAGTGGACACAGATGCTGACCAGGGCAAAACCGCCGGAGACAGCGAAATATGCATCGATCAGCTTCACCATCACACGGGGGAGCGCTGAGATCTGGATTGACGATATCTTCTGCGATGTTGTGGAAGACGGTACGGATTGTGTTGTAACCTACAGTGACTTCCACGGGGTGGATCAGGATGGAAATATTGCAGGATGGGAGCTTGACACTGTATCCGGGAACGCTTCTTTTACCGGAGGAAAAGCTGGCGGAACATTGACCAAGGAGTCCGGGGAAGCATATATGGTCAGTCAGATGAAGTACATTATGACGGACTATGTGTATTGCATTAAGGGCAGTTACACCTCGGATGTGGGCGGTGTTGCTGAGATGCGTTTCTATGACTATAAAGGAAACGAATACGAAGATCTCAGGGAACAGGTTCCGATTCTGGCGGATGGAAAAGAGTTTGTCATGAACTTTACCGCGCCCAGCAACACCTATGCGAGGTTCTATATCGGCGGACAGCAGGCAGGTACGTTGAATGTCAAAAATGTTACGGTATATATGACTGGCAAGCCGGCAGGCAGAGGCGACTGGAATGGGTACTGGGTGTGGTATCCGGAGGATGCCATCAAAGACGCCGTGGAGGAGTACCGTTACTTCCGCTATACATTTACGTTGGAGGATGAGCCGGAATATGCGCCGATGCAGCTGACGGTGGATGATAAATTTGACTTCTATGTCAATGGGGAATTGATTGAATCCAATATGGAGGCAGAGGGTGATGACTGGGGAAATGTCCGCTCTTACGATCTGACTGACAAATTCCATAAGGGTGAGAACATCATAGCCATCAAGGCTTATAACCGGGTATCCCAGGCAGCCGTTCTCTTCGACGGAAGATTTACAATGGCCAACAAGACGGAGGTGATCGTGGGGTCCAGT
>CABQGZ010000468.1 GCA_902463835.1 uncultured Lachnospiraceae bacterium | reverse complement strand
TATCAGTATCACGACCAACGCCGACAACAAGCCGCACAACACCCAGGAGACCATCTTTTTCGCCTTTCTACGTTCTGTTCTTTTTTGCTCGGTTATGCAAATGCATATCTTCCTGTAATTTCCCTTATTTTAAATCTTTTTTTCGAAATGCAAATATTCCGGTGGCTGTTGTGACAATACTGATTCCCAGAGAGAGAAGCAGCACCCTTACCGGTTCTGTCACCTGGAAGGCGGAAATCTGCAGACCCTGTCCGGAAGGCAGCAGATCCAGAAAGAACTGATATACCTTTCGGGCCGCCGGCTGCAAATATTTGGGATTCAGTTCCGGTTCTGTCTGTTCTACTCCATTCACCGTCAGGCTGTAGCCCGAGATATACTCCGGGGCATCCAGTCTCGATATGATTATCATTGCCAGCATCAGAAGTCCAAAGAATATCAACAGACAGGCGACCGCTGATGTAGATTTCTTTGTGATAAGCATGGAAAGCATCTGAAACAGCGATACGTACGCAACGATGGTAAAAAGGCTGAGCACCATATGAGAAGCGATGATTCCCGCCGGTATCCCAGAGGATCCCAGCAGAAATATGCCCAGTGGGACATAGGATGCCAGGTACGACAGTGCCATAAGTACAACCGCGCAAATACTCAGAAGCAGATTAGCTCCATAGATTGCCCAACGGCTATGTCCAACCACCAGCTTATTGCGGATTGTTCCATCACTATATTCCGTTCCAATAAAGATACTGCAAAATACAGCACCGCAGCACCCGATAAACTGCATGTAAATAAGCAGCGTATCACTGATCAACTCCTTTTCCTGATATCGGACAACATCGGAATATTTCATCAAAGTGACAAAGATTCCCAGTCCAAACATGAAAAGGATCCCAAGCCAGAATATTTTTTCCTTCTTAAGTCTGGCGATTCCCGCCGATAACAGATTACGCATCTTTTCCACCTCCCACAAGACTTACATAATAACTCTCCAGACTCTCATCCCGCTCCTCCATAGAAAGAATCTCGCAGTTTTCCTTTGCCAATGCCGCTGCCAGCTGGGATACATTCAGCTTTGCGTAGATATCGGCCTTGGTGTCGGAAAGTATCTTATACGCAATACGCATTGCATCCAGTACACGTGCCAAAGCTTTCGTACTGCTCACCTCCACGCGGACACACTTCCGGCAGGCTGCTTCCAGTTCAACAGCACTCAACTCCTTTATGAGATGGCCATTGTCGATAAAGCCGTAATAAGTGGCCAGCCTCGACAACTCATCTAAAATGTGACTTGAGATCAGAACTGTAATCTGCTGCTCCCGGTTCAGCTTCAGGATCAGCTCCCGCATCTCTATGATTCCCTGGGGATCCAGCCCGTTGACTGGTTCGTCCAGAACGAGAAAATCCGGATCCCCCACCAGGGCAATGGCAATCCCTAGTCGCTGCCGCATACCCAGAGAAAAGTTTTTCGCTTTCTTCCTGCCGGTACCTGCAAGACCCACCAGCTGCAGTATGTCCTGCAGGCCCTCCATAGACGGCAAACCAAGAATACGGTATTGCTGTTTTAAGTTGTCTTCCGCTGTCATATCGAGATAGATCGAGGGCGTCTCCACCACGGCCCCCATTCTTCTGCGTGATCTTGCAATCTCCTTTTCCGTATTTTTTCTGCCGTAGAGTGTATACTCACCGGAGGTTGGCTGCTGCAGGCCGCAGATCAAACGGATGAGTGTCGTCTTGCCTGCGCCGTTTTTGCCCACAAAGCCATAGATGGAACCTTTCGGCACATGCATGGTCAGTGCATCCAGGGCTTTATAGTGGCCGTAGGTCTTGCTTAGGGCGTTTGTTTCCAAAACATATTCCATAATTAGAATCTCCTTTCTTTTTCCCTGCTGTTATTTTAACTCCAGAACAGTTGAGGAAACGGTTAAGGAAATGGTTGAGATTTGGTTGAGAAAATCATTTTTCTTTCATTTTAAAGCCGATTCCCCATACGGCTTCGATATATTCCCTTCCGCTTGCTTCCCGAAGCTTTGCCCGCAGATGGCTGATATGTGTTTTCAAGGAGCTTTCCGTGCAGTCGGGGGTTTCTTCACTGATGCGGTCTAACAGCTGCGATTTTGTTATGACCTGGGTTGGGTTCTGCATCAGCAATTTTAGTATGGCGTATTCTGTTCTTGTCAATTTTATTTGACCATATTGTTCTGCGCATATCATATTGCTCTGTGCATTTCCATTATCGCTTTGTATGCTTCCACTATTTCCGTCATGAATTGTTACCGTATGGGTTCCGGTATCCAGCGTCAGATTGTCAAAGGTCAGTACAGCGGATGTGCAGGATGCACCGGCATTCCGAAGCTGTACGGCAATTCTTGCCAGGAGCTCCTTCTGATGAAAGGGCTTCGTCATGTAATCCGCCGCGCCCTGAAGCAGCAGCTCTGCCTTGTGATCCACATCTGTTTTGGCACTGAGTACGATAACAGGAATTCCTTTTACATAAGACAGCACTTCTTCGCCGTCCAGTCCCGGCAGCATAAGATCTAAGAGTACAAGATCCGGTCTGGAGGAAGCTAAGACCAGGACTGCTTCCGTGCCGGAATATGCTCTCGTAACAAAATATCCTTCCCTCTCCAGCATTTCCTGAATTACATTTCCAATATAAAGATCATCATCGATGATTAATATATGTCTCTTCATGCTTTAAGCCCTTTCTCACTCACTTTTGAAAAGAGCAGCACAAGTATCCTCATGCTGCTCTGCATAATATGTCTGTTAATACTGCAAGATTGCAGTGCAGGCTCAATGCCTCTGCCTTTTGGCGCTGTTCCTCATTTTTCTGGCTATACCAGGGCTTTCACCAATTCCTCCAGCTGCGCAAGCGTAGCTTCTTTCATGGAAGACTTGATGCTTACCACCGGTTCCACAACTATGATCCCTTTCATAGCTTCCAGAGCCGCCTTCATCAATCTTCCGGAGGCAGGAGCCCAGCTTCCATTCTCGATAATTCCAACGGTGCGCTTCTGGTAATTTTTCCCCTTCAGATGCTGTAAGAATTCCTCCATACAGGGGAAGATCCCGCCGTCATAGGTGGGCGCTGCCAGCACCATACGGTCGTACCGGAAGGCATCCTCCAGGGCCTCTGCCATGTCGTCCCTGGCAAGGTCGGCCATCGACACCTTCTCTGCGCCTGCAGCACGGAGTAGATCCGCCAGCTTTAACGCTGCCTTTTTGGTGTTCCCGTAGATGGAAGCATAAGCGATAAAAATGCCTTTGTCCTCCGGCTCATAGCTGCTCCAGGTATTGTATTTTCCTATGTAATATTCCAGGTTCTCCTTCAGAATCGGACCGTGCAGGGGGCAGATGATCTGAATATCCAGTCCCGCCGCCTTTTTCAGGAGCGACTGGGCCTGAGCGCCGTATTTTCCCACAATGTTGAAATAATAGCGCCTTGCCTCACATGCCCAGTCTTCCTCGGCATCCAATGCTCCGAATTTGCCAAATGCATCCGCGGAGAACAGAACCTTTTCTGTGCTCTCATACGTCACCATAACCTCCGGCCAGTGAACCATAGGCGCCATGAAAAACTGCAGGGTGTGCGTGCCAAGCTCTAAGGTATCCCCCTCCTTCACCGGAAGAGTGCGTCCGGCGATATCCAGGTCAAAAAACTGTCCGATCATGGTAAAGGTCTTGGCATTTCCAACGATCTGTATATCCGGATACGCTTCAACCAAGGCCTGAATACTTGCAGCGTGATCCGGCTCCATGTGGGACACCACCAGATAATCCGGCTTCCTTCCGCCAAGAG
>CABQGZ010000467.1 GCA_902463835.1 uncultured Lachnospiraceae bacterium | reverse complement strand
GTATCAACGTGATCATGCCCTTCCTGTACGAAAGCCGTCAGCATAAGCGCACTGGCCGGGAGTCCTTAGACTGTGCCCTGGCGCTTCAGGAATTGACCAGCATGGGCGTTGACAACATTATTACCTTTGACGCCCACGATCCCCGTGTACAGAATGCCATTCCCTTAAAGGGCTTTGACACCGTACAGCCCGCCTACCAGTTCATCAAAGGCATTCTGCGGAATGTGAAGGATCTAAGGATCGACAGCGACCATATGATGATCATCAGCCCGGACGAGGGCGGTACCAACCGAGCTGTATATCTGGCCAATGTGCTGGGACTGGATGTAGGTATGTTCTATAAGCGCCGTGACTACAGCAAGATCGTGAACGGCCGCAACCCCATCGTGGCTCACGAATTCCTGGGTTCCTCCGTGGAGGACAAGGATGTGATCATCATCGACGATATGATTTCCTCCGGAGACAGCATGATCGACGTTGCAACAGAGCTGAAGAAGCGGAAAGCCAACCGTATCTTCGTAGTTTCCACCTTTGGACTGTTCACCAATGGCCTTGCAAAATTTGACAAGGCTGTAGAAGACGGCCTGATCTACAAGGTTGTGACTACCAACCTGACCTATCAGTCACCAGAGCTTCTGAGCAAGCCCTACTACATCAACTGTGACATGAGTAAATACATTGCTTATATTATTGATACCTTGAATCATGATGCCTCCATCAGCGACCTTTTAGATCCCTATGACAGGATCCAGGCACTGGTGCAGAAGTATCGGGCTGAGCAGGAATAATCACCGCAAGCCCCGGCGGTACAATGTCTGCATACGATCCATGATGTGCCGCCGGGCGCACCGCGTCAAAAGGCCCTGCCCAGTGAAAACATCCTTCCGGAAGGATGTTTTCACTGGGCAGGGCCTCTTTTCCTCTTACCGTTCTATGATTCTACTGGCACACTAAAAAACGCTCCAGCGCTGAGATAGCTTCCTTCTCGTCACGGCCATCCGCCACGATATTGACTGCCATTCCCTTGGCTGGATTAAACGCCATAATTCCCATAATGCTCTTTGCATTGATACGCTTCTCTTCGCTTTCCAGAGTAATCTCACTGTCAAACTGACAGGCAACCTGTACCAGTTCAGCGATGGGGTTTTCGTGTTCCTTCTGCACATTTGATACAATAATCTTTTTCTCGCTCATATTTTCTCACTTTCTCATCACTTATGATGCGTCGACAAGCTGTATATTTTACAGTAAATCGAATATACAACAAATTCCGCACTTTTGCAATATGGTTTTTGGAAATCTGTTAATTTCCAACGAAAGAATGTTTTTTCCAGCACGAAATCTATACATTTTTTTTGAGCTTTTCCAGGCTATGCATACGCCTTATCCACCTCTATCACGCAGAAATGATTCTCGCCCAAAAGCTCTTTCGTCTTGTTCCCGATGGTCTCTATCAGCGCTTCATCACTGAGCTTAAAACCATAAGGTACCACCACGTCAAAAATCAGATTGGTGTGGGTAGGTCCTGCCACTACCCGAAAATCGTGCATGGTGATAGAATTATCGATTCCTGTTATAATGGCCAGCACCTGCCGTTTTAATGAGAGCACATGCTCATCTGCGGTCACAATGGGATCCATATGTATCACCGCGTCGCACCGAAGCTCCCGCTTCAGCTGTCCCTCGATATTATCTATAGCGTCGTGAAGCTTGATGATATCGCCATCTGCCGACACCTCCGCATGAAGAGAGATCATCTGCCGCCCGGGACCGTAGTCATGGACAATCAGATCGTGGATACCCAGGACTTCGGGACTGGCCATGACAAGGGCTTCGATCTGTGATACAAATGCTGCCTCCGGCGGCTGTCCCAGCAGGGGATTCAAGGTCTCCCTGGCTGCGCTGATGCCTGCATAGAAAATAAACACCCCCACCAGCACACCGCAGTAGCCGTCAATCTCAAGACCTGTCACCTTACCCACGATTGCTGCGAGCAACACCACAGAAGTGGCACATGTGTCACTCAGGCTGTCTGTGGCTGTGGCACGCATAGCTGCCGAATCTATTTTTTTCCCGATGGAGCGGTTGTAAAAGCACATATACAGCTTTACCGCGATAGACACCAACAGTATAACCAATGCGAGACCACTGTATGCCACCTTCTCGGGATGGATAATTTTTTCCACAGAACTTTTTACCAATTCAACCGCCATAAGGATGATGGCTCCGGATACCACAAGACCCGATATGTATTCGATCCTTCCATGACCAAAGGGATGGCCAATGTCCGGTTTGGCTCCAGCCAGTTTAAAACCGATGAGTGTCACAAAAGAGGAGCCTGCGTCTGACAGATTGTTAAATGCGTCCGCCGTGATGGAAATCGAGTGGCTGAGATTACCGGCCAGAAACTTTCCAAGAAACAGACATATGTTTAAGCATATGCCTACGGTACCGCACAATATGCCATATGCCTGTCTGACTTCCGGTTTGTGGGTGTGCTCGGAATCCTTTATGAATATTTTGGCTAAATATCGTATCATCATATTCCCCCTTTTTCGGTAGTCCTTCTATTTTAATGCATGTGGGAAAAAAAGGCAATGAGAACATGTTTTAGATGTGGCTAACTTAATAACAGTTCAGCCCGCGCCATTTGCAAAACCGCGAGCTGAACTGTTATATTTATATCTTCATGGGAATCAATTCCATATATTCCTGAAGGGAAGCTCCTCGATAGAAGGCTTCTATTATCTGCTTTCCAAGAGGGCTTAGCTTGGGTGTGTCGTACTGTCTTAATTCACGACAGAAGAAATCCGTCAGAATCCGAGCGCCGGCATCATACCCCTCCGTTCCCACCTCACCCTGGGTCTCCGGCCGCAGAAAGGCTCTGCGAATATACTGTCCGTCCACTTTCAGGGAATCCAGCGCGAAGCCAAGAAGCGGACAGCGGGCCTCCACCAGATGCTCCGGCTTGAACTTGGCTCCGCCCCGCCTGGCGATGTATTCTCTGGCGATCCACTGGGGCATGAAGCTCACCTCATAGGCGCCGATATGCTGATTGGGGATCAGCACGTAGCGTGTGCCGGAAAAGGCTGTGATCTGATCCAGCAGGAGATTTGCCTGGGCCACACGCTCCCCTGTGGCAAATGGCCAGTAGGAGCCAACGCCTTCGCTGGTCATCCCTTCCGAATCGATGATACTGGGATTCTTGTACCCTCTGGGCGCCACAAGCCGCCACAGCCACGCCAGCGCTGGCGGCAGAATATGCAGCATGCCGATAATTCCGTAGGTTGGGTGTTCCCTTGTGCAGGCAGGAGTCCGGACGCCGAAGCTTCGGATGTCCACCTCCACCGGATTGTTGATGGCTCCCGGCACCAGCCGTCTTGGCAGGATTGCACGGGGATTGGGGCAGGGCATTCCATTGCTGTCGCGGATGTGCTCCCAGGGCAGACTGGTCGCACCGGCCACACCTGCAATATTTAAAAAGATCAGCGGTTCCTTGGGCTGTACAAAAAGCTTTTCCAGACGAGGGGAATCGCCGTACTCCGTGATATTGTCCAAGCGGAGGAACCAGGCGGACTCCGCGTCCGTCACCACCAGCTTTTTGCTGTCGTTCTGCAGCGCCGGATGGCAGAGAGCCATGTCGTCCGTCACCGGGCGCAGCTCGCATGTCTCATGGAGTGTGAGATAATTTTTTTCTCCTGTCACCGTATTTTTGGCCAGCATGACGCGCTGATCCGGCTCCCGATGGATATCCTCCAGCATCTCGCTCTTACCGCCGCCGGAAGCTCCCTCGTGAAGAA
>CABQGZ010000466.1 GCA_902463835.1 uncultured Lachnospiraceae bacterium | reverse complement strand
CCTCCGGAATGATATACTGGCCTTCAAATAAGTCCAGATCCCTGTCATCTGCTCCTATATAACGAATGCTTTCCGATATACTGATATCCTTCATAGTTCGTATCCTCCATTATGTTACGTTTCTTATTTTCCAGACAGGTATTCGTCAATACCCTTAGCTGCCGCTTTTCCTGCTCCCATGGCCAGGATCACTGTCGCTGCACCTGTCACCGCGTCGCCGCCGGCATACACGCCCTCCTTGGTGGTCTTGCCGTTCTGCTCATCCGCAATGATACATTTCCACCGGTTGACCTCCAGCCCTTCGGTGGTGGATGAGATCAGCGGATTGGGAGAGGTTCCCAGTGACATGATCACGGTATCCAGCTCCAGCTCGAACTGGGAGCCCGGAACCTCCACCGGTCTTCTTCTTCCTGAGGCATCCGGCTCGCCTAACTCCATACGGACACACCGCATGCCTTTTACCCAGCCGTTCTCATCGGAGAGGATCTCCACCGGATTGGTCAGAAGATCAAAGATGATGCCCTCCTCTTTGGCATGGTGTACTTCCTCCACACGGGCAGGCAGCTCTTCTTCACTCCTGCGGTACACGATATGTACCTCTGCGCCCAGACGCAGCGCTGTCCTGGCCGCATCCATAGCCACATTGCCTCCGCCCACTACGGCAACCTTCTTTCCTCTGGCAATGGGCGTGTCATGGTCGTCCCGGAACGCTTTCATCAGATTATTTCTGGTCAGATATTCATTGGCCGAGAACACGCCGTTGGCGTTTTCTCCCGGGATTCCCATGAATTTGGGAAGTCCGGCACCGGATCCGATAAATACAGCCTCAAAGCCCTCCTCATCCATCAGCTCATCGATGGTGGTAGCTTTTCCGATCACCACATTTGTCTCAATCTTCACGCCCAGGGCTTTTACATTCTCAATCTCTGCCGCAACCACAGCCTGCTTGGGCAGACGGAACTCAGGAATTCCATAGATCAGCACGCCGCCCGCCTCATGAAGGGCCTCAAAAATGGTTACATCATAACCCATCTTTGCCAAATCGCCGGCACAAGTCAGTCCTGCCGGGCCGGATCCGATGACAGCCACCTTATGGTTCTTCTTTTCCTTTGCAGGCTCAGGCTTCACATTGTTCTCCCTGGCCCAGTCTGCCACAAAGCGCTCCAGCTTACCGATAGACACCGGCTCGCCCTTGATCCCTCGGATACATCTTCCCTCGCACTGGCTCTCCTGGGGACAGACACGTCCGCACACAGCCGGAAGGGCGGAGGACTGAGAGATCACCTTGTAGGCCTCCGCAAAATTCCCCTCCTTCACCTGGGCGATGAAACCGGGAATATTGATGGATACGGGACATCCCTCGATACATTTTGCATTCTTGCAATTGATGCATCGGGTGGATTCCTCCATGGCTTCTTCCTTATTATAACCATAGCAGACTTCTTCAAAATTCGCCGCACGTTTCTTCGGCTCCTGCTCTCTTACGGGTACCTTCTTCAAAACATCCATTACTTGTCACCTCCACAATGTCCACATCCACCGTGGTGGGTATCCCCCTCCACAGCCCTCAGCAGGGCACGTCCTTCCTCCGTGCGGTACATCTGCTGCCGCTTCATGGCCTCGTCAAAATTCACCAGATGTCCGTCAAACTCCGGCCCGTCCACACAGGCAAACTTCACTTCATCTCCCACAGTCACACGGCAGGCGCCGCACATTCCTGTTCCGTCCACCATGATCGGGTTCAGGGAAACGATGGTTGGTATCTGTAAATCCTTTGTCATCAGGCAGACAAATTTCATCATGATCATCGGTCCTATGGCTACGCAGACATCATACCGATTGCCCTTTTCCTCCACTAGGCTCTTGATGACGCCGGTAACCATGCCCGGTGTACCGTAGCTGCCATCATCGGTGGCAACATACAGATTGCCTGCCACGGCGCGCATCTCCTGCTCCAGTATCAGCATATCTTTTGTCTTGGCGCCCATGATCACATCCACATCGATGCCATGCTCCCGCATCCATTTTACCTGGGGATATACCGGTGCAGTTCCCACGCCGCCGGCCACAAATAGAAATCTTTTCTTCTTTAACTCCTCCAAATCTTCCGTCACAAATTCAGACGGGCATCCCAGGGGTCCCACAAAATCCTGAAATGCATCTCCTTCCTTCAGATAGGACATGCGCTCAGTGGATGCTCCCACGGTCTGAAATACGATCGTGATAGTTCCAGCCTCTCTGTCATAATCGCAGATGGTAAGCGGAATTCTCTCTCCCGCCTCATCTGTCTTTGCGATGATAAATTGTCCCGGCTGGCAATGTCTGGCAATTCTTGGCGCAGCCACATCCATCAAAAATATCTTGTCCGCAAGCTTTGTTGCTTTTGTAATCGGATACATACTGACCTCCTATATATTTTTTAATATTAATGTCATACGAACGAGCAGGTATACAGGAAATGACCGCTCGGCCATTTCCCGCCCTGCATATGGTCATTACTATAATATAATATAGGGAAGCCAAAATATCAACATTTTTATTTCTTATTTGACAAAAAAATTTGTAACAGTTCAGTTACACACTTCATAGCGCACCTTTCCGTAGGGATCCGTCCCCTGTATCTGAAATGTGCACGCGGCCAGATCTGCCGTAAGACGCGCCCGATACTCCCGATGCTCCCAGGAGACAGCAAGCCTGGAACCATCGCATTCCATCTGAAAATCCGCGTCCTGTTCAAAAGCCGGAAAGGTGTTCCGGAATCGGATCATGGACAGCTGCTCTTTCACTACCGCAAGCTTCAGCCGCTCCTCCGCCTCCGCCACCGTCAGATTTGTCCGATTCATCTCCTTATGTCCCCCTGCCCCTGCACGCTTTACTGCCTCATAGTCGTTTTTCCCTGCAAAAAGATCCAGATACCAGATTTGGGGCTTGCCCGGCATGAAAAGCTGCAGCGCCCGGGCCAGAAGCATTTTCCCGTCGTCCTCTCCCAATGCGCTGTAATAGGTGGCATTCACCTGGTAATATACATTTTTCTGCCCATGCAGATTTTTCACATACCCCCCTCTGGACACAACGGTATCGATCAGGGACAATATCTGCTCCTCTGGAAGCATCCCTTTTAAGTCCAGCAGCGGAATTCCATCATGACAGCCCAGCATATTTACCGTTCGGATTCTTTTCTCACGAAGCTCCCTTGCCCAGGCAGTCAGTCGATCTCCGCTCTGCCGTTCCATGGCATCGATGATCAGTCCCGGCAGAAAAAAGTCATAGGTCACGTACCCCTGACTGGCCAGCTTCTCGTAGATTTTTTCCTCATAGCTTGCATGGATCTCCGGCAGAAGCTGCAGTCCATATCCCTCAGCCAGAGACTGCACTTTCGCCAGAAGCTCCCAGGTCTCCGGCTCGTTCAGAAAATTCTTCTTCCCTGGTTCCTTCGGCGCATAGGCAAACGCGTCCAGCCGAACGATCCTCGCACCGTAGCCAGCCAGCTTTCCAATGATGTCTTGGTAGAATTCCCACACCTTGGGAGATTTCACGTTCAGATCCATCTGTCCAAGGTAGGTCTCTCCCCGTAGTTCCTGGTAAAAGGTATTCCAGTAGGGTACTTTCCTCCCATCCGGGAAGGGAACCATCAATATCGGAAGGCCTGGCTTTCGGAAAAACATATCCTGGATCAATTCCTTGCGCGGTTGTATATAGCCTTCCGAAGTCATCTCTCCCATGCCTTCCCAGAAGCGATTCCAGTTAATAAAAAAATTTTCGAATTCTGAATCTTCTCCGTATCGAAGAAGATCCAGAAATTGGGGGGACCGGG
>CABQGZ010000465.1 GCA_902463835.1 uncultured Lachnospiraceae bacterium | reverse complement strand
AAAAAATCCGGTTTTAGTTGGAGAAGGGAAAATCATTTTTATGTGATCCCCATTCTGCTTCTGGGAATCAGCACAGCTATGACTACGAACTGGTTTGTGATATGTTTCAATACCGTGGGCATTTTGCTGCTGCTTGTGGTCTATATACTGCGTCAGGTGTACCCGGAGGAACGCTGGAGCTTTGGACAGTTCCTGTGTAATATCCTGTACTACTATATCTGCATGATCCCGCAGACAGCGGCGCCTTTTTTACACCTTAGCGCTTATCGGAAGCGGCGGCAGAGCGATGGAAAGAAAAAGAATCCATACGCAAGGCCGGTGGCTCTTGGTGTTCTCATAGGGCTGCCCATGTTGCTTTTTGTGGTGGGGATGCTCAACAGCGCCGATGCGATTTTTGAAAAATATGTGGGCGGAGGCTTTCGCTTTCTGTGGGAGCATCTGTTCATTCCGGAGGATGTGCTGCTTGTAGCAGTGCTGCTGGCGGTGGGGTTCTTTGCCAGCTATAGCTTTCTGAACGTGGCGGCGCTTCGGGATATGCCAAAATGGGAGGAGCGAAAGGCAGGGAAAAATCCGGTGACGGCGATTACATTTATCGGGATGATCACTGTGGTGTACCTGGTGTTTTGCGCCATTCAGCTGCTCTTCCTCTTTACCGGGGGGTTCCTGCTGCCCGAGGGCTACACCTATGCGGAATACGCCCACCAGGGCTTTTTCCAGCTGCTTTTCCTGTGTATCTTTAATCCGGCGCTTGTGCTGCTGTGCCTTCGGTTGTTTGAGCGGAATTGGCTGCTAAAGCTTATGCTGACGGTATTTTCCGGATGTACCTTCGTCCTGATTGCCTCCAGTGCCCTGCGGATGATCCTGTATATCTCCTGTTATCACCTGACGTTTCTTAGAGTGCTGGTGTTGTGGTTTCTGGCTCTTTTGACCTTGTTGATGGCAGGAGTCATCTGCCAGATCCACCGTGAGACCTTCTCGTTGTTCCGCTATGGGACGGTGCTTGTCACCGTATTTTACTTGGCGCTGTCCTTGGGCCGCCCAGACTACTGGATCGCTTCCTACAATGTATCGCAGATGGGGAATGAGATCGACTACGAGGATATGTGCTATCTTGCGAGCCTGTCCCAGGATGCAGCGCCGGTGCTGGCAAGGCTTCATCCGGAGCATGAGGATCACGAGACATATTTCGATTCCTGGAGAGGGGAAGGATATGCCTGCCCTGCCTGCGTACTGGAAGAGTATTTTCAGGAGATCAAGGAAGGTGAGCCTTTGAATATCCGGACCTTCAACCTGTCGAAATATCTGGCCAAGAAGGCGGTGGCACAGGCGCAGGCTGAATGATCAGATTGCGTATCGGTGGGGTAGGAGATGAAAATGACTGAACAGTTACTTTTTGAGTAGGCTGTTCAGTCATTTTTATATTGACAACCTTCTCCTAAGCCGCTATAATAAAAATAGTAAAAGCGATATACTAATAACACCGCGAGAGGAGACAAAAACATGTTAGTCAATATGAATGAAGTATTAAAGCCGGCTCAAAAAGGAAAATATGCTGTGGGACTCTTCAATGCTGTGAATCTGGAGCTTGCCCGGGGGATCATTGCAGCCGCGGAGCAGACCCATTCGCCAGTCATCATGGGAACCGCAGAGGTATTGCTGCCCTACGGCCCCTTGGAGGAGGTATCCTATTACCTGATCCCCATGGCGAAGAAAGCCAATGTCCCAGTGGTGGTTCATCTGGATCACGGCCTTCACAAGGAGACCTGTATCAAGGCGCTGGAGCTTGGATTCTCCTCTATCATGTACGATTGTTCTACGGATCCTTATGAGATCAACGTGCAGAAGGTGAAGGAGATGGCGGATATTGCCCACTCCTACGGGGCAACCATCGAGGGAGAGCTGGGACATGTGGGAGATAACGAAGGCTCCGCGGAGGGAAGCTCTCATCTGAAGGATCCATCCGCATTTTACACCGATCCAAAACAGGCCAAGGACTTTGTGGAGAAGACAGGGGTGGACGCCCTGGCCATTGCGGTGGGAACGGCCCATGGCGCCTATAAGCTGCCGCCGAAGCTGGATTTCGAGCGGATTCAGACCATCCGAAGAACCATCGATGTTCCCCTGGTACTGCACGGCGGATCAGGGCTTGCGGACAGCGATTTCAGGAAAGCCATCGAGCGTGGAATCAGCAAGGTGAATATTTTCACCGACATCAATATCGCCGCTGTGGAAGCGGAATTCCGCGCCTTCCACTCCATGGACAAAGGCCTGATCGATCTGATTCCAGCTGCCGTGGAGGCCATCAAGCAGGAGGTTATGCGAAAGCTTGAGCTCTTTGGCTCGGTGGGAAAAGTAGCCTGGTCCAAGCCGGATGTGGATAAGATAGTAGCTACTGTGATCCAGGAGCTGATGAAGGAGCAGAAGCTGTCATAAGAGAGGGAAACTTGCAGCAGCATAAAAAAAGGAAAGCTGTCACAAGAAAGGAAAAGGGTATGGAAGAAAAGAAGAAAAAGAGCCCCGAAATTATTGCGGCCGGACATATCTGCCTGGACATCACGCCAGCCTTTTTGGAGCAGAAGGGTGGGACTATCGGGGAGGTTCTGCTGCCGGGAAGACTCCTTCAGATGGGGCAGGCTGACGTACATACCGGTGGTTCTGTAGCCAACACCGGGCTGGCTTTAAAGATTCTGGGCGCCGATGTGGCCTTGATGGGAAAGGTGGGCAACGACGCATTTGGGAAAATGGTTCTCTCCCAGCTGGCGGATTACGGTGCGAAAGAGGGTATGATTGTGGCGGAGGATGCGGACACCTCTTATTCTGTGGTGATCGCTCCCAAGGGAATTGACCGTATATTCCTGCATCATTCCGGCGCCAACAATGAATTTTATAAGAAGGATCTTGACTTTCCTCTGATCCGGGAGGCAAGACTCTTTCACTTTGGGTATCCAACTCTGATGAAAAGCATGTATGAAAATGAGGGGGCCGAGCTGCTTGACATGCTTCGGGAAGTAAAATCCTTAGGCGTGATGACCTCCATGGACATGGCGGCGGTGGATGAGCATTCTCCGGCCGGAAGGCTGGACTGGGATGCCATCTTAAAGAAGGTGATTCCGTATGTGGATTTTTTTGTTCCCAGTGTGGAGGAGCTGGCCTATATGATTGACCGGGATCGCTTCCACAGCTGGCAGGAGCAGGCTGCAGGCAGGGACATCACAGAGCTTCTGGATGTGGAGAGGGACATCCGTCCCCTGGCGGAGAAGCTGCTGTCCTACGGGGCAAAGGTAGTTCTCATCAAATGCGGCGCTCCGGGGCTGTACCTGGCCACGGCTGACAGGGGGAGGCTTCTGGAACTTGACGGGATGCTTGCAGGTGGGACGGATTGCTGGGCCAGCCTTCGGGTCTTTGAAAAAAGCTATAAACCGGATGCGGTGGTCTCCGGTACGGGCGCGGGAGATACCAGCATCGCAGCCTTTCTTTATGCGGTGGTTCAGGGATATTCCTATGGAGATTGCCTGAAGCTGGCTGCAGCCACCGGGGCATCCTGCGTGGCAGCCTACGACGCGCTGAGCGGATTGAAAACCTTCGAGGAGCTGCTGGAGAAGATGAATAGGGGCTGGGAGAAATTAGCCTAACAGTTGACAGCATACACGTATGGATTTAAAATGAAAAGCAAATTCGCGAGAGGAAAGAGGTACGTGCATGGAAAAAAAGAGAGGCTTCAACAATGAAGACTTGAAGAGAAGGAACCGTGGTCTGCTGCTGAAATTGATTGCTACAGGCGAAGAAAATACAAGAATCAGTCTGGCCAGAAGGAGC
>CABQGZ010000464.1 GCA_902463835.1 uncultured Lachnospiraceae bacterium | reverse complement strand
ATTTATCAGGTGATGAATGCGTAAAAAGGGCGATACAAAAATATTTTTACAAATAATTAGCACTCACCTATTGACAGTGCTAACAAATAGTGCTATTGTTATATCAGTCATAGAACAAAGGAGGCATCCTTATGAATATTCAAAAATTTACACAAAAGTCAGTAGAAGCCATCAACCAGTGTGAAAAGCTGGCTTACGAGTATGGCAATCAGGAGATTGAGCAGGAGCATCTGCTGGTGTCTTTGCTGCAGCAGGAAGACGGTCTGATTCCCAAACTGATCGAGAAGATGGAGATTGACCTTACACATTTTACAAACAATGCAGTCAGTCATCTGGCAAAGCGAGTGAAGGTATCCGGAGGACAGCTGTTTATCGGCCAAAATCTGAACAAGGTATTGATCAACGCGGAGGATGAAGCGAAGCAGATGGGAGACGAGTATGTCTCTGTGGAGCATTTGTTCCTGGCGTTGATCCGATACCCCAATCAGGCCATGAAGGAGATTTTCAGGGAGTATGGTATCACCAGGGATCGCTTTTTACAGGCACTGTCCACGGTGCGAGGCAATCAGCGCGTAGTTTCCGACAATCCGGAGGCCACCTACGACACGCTGGAGAAATACGGCTACGATATGGTGGAGCGTGCCAGAGAGCAGAAGATGGATCCTGTCATTGGACGGGACAGTGAGATACGGAACGTGATCCGGATTCTTTCAAGAAAGACGAAGAATAACCCGGTGCTGATCGGTGAACCCGGCGTGGGCAAGACGGCCGTGGTGGAAGGACTGGCTCAGCGTATCGTCCGGGGAGATGTGCCGGAGGGCTTGAAGGATAAGCGGCTGTTTGCGCTTGACATGGGCGCACTGGTGGCGGGAGCCAAATACCGGGGCGAATTCGAGGAGCGGCTGAAGGCCGTCCTGGATGAGATCAGAAAGAGCAACGGCGAGATCATCCTGTTTATCGATGAGCTGCACACCATTGTGGGAGCCGGAAAGTCCGAGGGAGCCATGGACGCAGGTAATATGTTAAAGCCTATGCTGGCCAGAGGTGAGCTTCACTGTATCGGTGCAACCACCCTGGATGAGTACCGGGAATACATTGAGAAGGATGCGGCTTTAGAACGGCGTTTTCAGCCGGTGCACGTGGATGAGCCCACAGTGGAGGATACAGTGTCCATTTTAAGAGGCCTGAAGGAACGCTACGAGGTGTTCCACGGCGTTAAGATCACAGATGCGGCGCTGGTGTCGGCGGCGGTGTTGTCCAACCGCTATATCTCCGACCGTTTCCTGCCGGACAAGGCCATCGACCTGGTGGACGAGGCCTGCGCGCTGATCAAGACGGAGTTGGACTCCATGCCCACGGAGCTGGACGAGCTGCAGCGCCGTGTGATGCAGATGGAGATTGAAGAGGCTGCGCTGAAGAAAGAGGAGGATCGGCTAAGCCAGGATCGGCTGGCCGCTCTGCAGAAGGAACTGGCGGAACTGAAGAATGAATTCCAGACGAAAAAAGCACAGTGGGACAATGAGAAGGCATCCATTGAGCGGGTGCATAAGCTGCGGGAAGAACTGGAAGCAATCAATGGTGAGATTGCAAAGGCCCAGCAGAGCTACGACCTGGAGAAGGCAGCAGAGCTGCAATATGGCAAAAAGCCCCAGTTAGAGCAGCAGCTTGCCATCGAGGAGGAAAAAGTGAAGGGTGAGTCCCTGACGCTGGTACATGAGAATGTCAGCGATGAGGAGATCGCGCGGATTATCTCCCGCTGGACCGGGATACCGGTAGCCAAGCTGACGGAGAGTGAGCGTAACAAAACGCTGCATCTGGATCAGGAACTCCATAAGCGTGTCATCGGGCAGGATGAGGGCGTCACCAAGGTGACGGAGGCCATCATCCGTTCCAAGGCGGGAATCAAAGATCCCAGCAAGCCCATCGGCTCCTTCCTGTTTCTCGGTCCCACCGGCGTGGGGAAGACGGAGCTGGCGAAGGCGCTGGCAGCAAGCCTTTTTGATGATGAAAACAACATGGTGCGTATCGATATGAGTGAGTACATGGAGAAATATTCTGTATCCCGGCTTATCGGAGCGCCTCCCGGATATGTAGGCTATGAGGAAGGCGGTCAGCTGACCGAGGCTGTCCGCAGAAAGCCCTACTCCGTAGTACTTTTTGACGAAGTGGAGAAAGCGCATCCGGATGTATTTAACGTGCTGCTGCAGGTGCTGGACGATGGGCGTATCACCGACTCCCAGGGGCGCACTGTGGACTTTAAGAATACGATTTTGATCATGACCTCCAACCTGGGCTCCTCCTATCTGCTGGAGGGCATCAACGAGGATGGTGAGATTGCACCGGAGTGTGAGGAGGCGGTCATGAACGAATTGAGAGGCAGCTTCCGGCCGGAATTTTTGAACCGTCTGGATGAGATCATCCTCTTTAAGCCGCTGACAAAGGGCAACATCGGCAATATCATTCATCTGCTGATGGCAGACCTGAACAAGCGTCTCTGTGACAGGGAGGTGTCGGTAGAGCTGACCGAGGAGGCCAGAACCTACGTGGTAGATCACGGCTATGATCCGGTTTACGGTGCAAGGCCGCTGAAACGATATCTCCAGAAAACGGTAGAGACTCTGGCTGCCCGGCTGATCCTGGCTGATCAGGTGGGGGCAGGAGACACGATTCTCATCGATGTGGAAAATGGACAGCTGACTGCCCGGAGAAAATAGATGGATTCGACGGCTGTTTCAACGATTGAAAATGATTTATTGTCTGAACGAAGAAAATGGCAGTAATCGAAAGAAATGAGTCATAGGACATCATTCCCCGTATATATACTGTAATAAGTACATATACGGGGAGTCTTTTTTTGCGTAAAAATATAAGAATCACGATTGGATTAAAGCTGGTCCTGCTCTTTGCGGCGGCATTCCTCCTGGGGCGGGGCGTGGGAGCAGCGGTGGAGGTGGGAAGTACCAGACTTGCAGAGAAAAGCAAGGACAGTGAACAACTGGCGAATAAGGACAATGGAATGCTGGAATATCAGGAAAGTGGTCCGATGGAACAGGCAGGCGATGATGGTATCATCAAAAGTGCCGAGGGAAACTGGGGCTTAAGCTTCCAGGAGGAAGGAAAACCGCCGGTGGCTGATGTGTCTGCCGCGGAGCTGGCGAAGTACAACGCATATTATATCAAGGATACCAGTGAGAAGGTACTGTATCTGACCTTTGACGCAGGGTATGAGAACGGCAATACGCCTGCCATCCTGGACGCGTTGAAGAAACACAATGCACCTGCGGCTTTTTTTATCGTAGGTCACTATCTGGAAAGCAGTCCTGACCTGGTAAAACGGATGATCGACGAGGGACATATTGTGGGGAATCACAGCTTCCACCATCCGGATATGTCAAAGATGTCCAAGGATGAATTTGAAAAGGAATTGGGCGAACTGGAAAACCTTTACAAGGAGACTTTTACCCAGGAAATGCCAAAATTCTACCGGCCGCCCCAGGGAAAATTCAGTGAAAACAATCTGAAGTTGGCCCAGGAGCTTGGGTATAAGACAATCTTCTGGAGTCTGGCCTACGTGGACTGGAACGTGGATGCTCAGCCGTCCCATGAGGATGCAATGGATAAGCTGACAAAGCGGGTACATCCAGGGGCGGTGGTGCTTCTGCATACCACGTCCAAGACTAATGGGGAGATTCTTGATCAGATTCTGACAAAGTGGGAGGAGATGGGGTATACCTTCAAAGCTTTAAGTGAACTGTAAATGCTGGTTTGACGCAGTAAGAGATAATTACATTTGCGGCGAAGGGGACGCCCCAAAGCAAGAGGGTGT
>CABQGZ010000463.1 GCA_902463835.1 uncultured Lachnospiraceae bacterium | reverse complement strand
TGTTATACACCAGCACAAGAAATAGTAATGAGAAAGCCACCGCTTCCCAGGCAATCTTAAAAGGGCTTGCGGATGACGGCGGATTGTTTGTACCGGAATACATACCAAAGCTTGACGTTTCCATGGAACAGTTAAAAGAGATGTCCTATCAGGAGACGGCATATGAGGTAATGAAGCTGTTCTTTACGGATTTTACGGAGGAAGAACTGAAAAAGTGTATCGACGGCGCATATGACAGCAAGTTTGACACCGAGGAGATCGCACCGCTGGTAAAAGCCAACGGCGCATATTATCTGGAACTGTTCCACGGCTCTACCATAGCCTTTAAGGATATGGCGCTGTCCATTCTGCCCTATCTGATGATTACGTCCGCCAGAAAGAATCATGTGCAGAATGATATCGTGATTCTCACGGCTACCTCCGGAGATACGGGAAAGGCTGCGCTGGCAGGCTTTGCGGAGGTAGAGGGAACGAAGATTATCGTATTCTACCCCAAGGATGGCGTCAGCCCCATTCAGCAGAAGCAGATGGTGACCCAGAAGGGTGCCAATACCTTTGTGGTGGGAATCCACGGGAATTTTGACCAGGCCCAGACCGGAGTGAAGCAGATGTTCTCGGACAAGGCTCTGGCGGCAGAGATGGCGGCAAAGGGATTTCAGTTCTCCTCGGCTAATTCCATCAATATCGGACGCCTGGTACCTCAGGTTGTGTATTATGTCTATGCCTATGCCAAGATGGCGGCAAAGGGCGAGCTTGCGGATGGCGAGTCCATGAATGTGGTGGTTCCCACCGGCAATTTCGGCAACATTCTGGCGGCATATTTTGCAAAAGAGATGGGTGTGCCCATTCAGAAGCTGATCTGCGCCTCCAATGAGAATAAAGTGTTGTATGATTTCTTCCGAACCGGAAGCTATGATAAGAACCGGGAATTTATCCTGACCTCCTCACCGTCCATGGATATTCTGATCTCCAGCAATCTGGAGCGTCTGATCTACCTGATTGCGGGAAGAGACGCAGCGAAAAATCGGGAACTGATGAATCAGCTTTCCGGCCAGGGAAGCTATCAGATCACCGATGAGATGAAGGCCCAGCTGACTGATTTCTATGGCAACTACGCCAGTGAGGAAGAGACGGCCGCCATTATCGGGAAGGTGTATGAGCAGGACGGCTATGTGATGGATACTCACACGGCAGTGGCAGCCTGTGTCTATGAGAAATATAAGGCGGAAAGCAAAGATGAGACAAAGGCCGTGATCGCATCCACCGCCAGCCCCTACAAATTCACCCGCAGCGTCATGACCGCCATTGATCCGGCCTATGACAGTATGACAGACTTTGCACTGGTGGACGAGCTGGAGAAGCTGTCTGAGGTAAAGATTCCCCAAGCCATCGAGGACATCCGCAGCGCTGAGGTTCTGCATAAGACAGTCTGCGAAGTGGAGGAGATGCCCAAGGTGGTAAGAGGTTTTCTTGGGCTGTAGAAAATTAGGAGGAGCGCCATGGGTATTTTAGCAGTGATGGGGACGGACATTATGTATGTGTTTGATGTGATTCTCATTTTATACGGAGGTTATACCATCTATTCCGCATTTCAGATGAAGAAGACTGGCATGCTTGGAAAATGGCTGGTGAATGAGCAGGAGGGGGAACAGTGCAGAGATAAAAAAGGTTTTATTGACGCTATTTTTAGCAAAACCATAATCTTTGGCTGCTTTGTGCTGGTGTATGGGCTTGTCAGTATTTTGAACCGGACACTTCTGCATGTGAAAATATTGGATATTGCGAGTCTGATTGTATTTTTGGCTGTATGCATACTCTACGTTCTGCAGCTGAAACGCGCCAGAAAAAAGTTTTTTTAGAATAATATAGAAAGCTCTTGCATTGCGTTATTTGCAGTTTACAGAACTGTATTGACAGCGGTGCAGGAGTTTTTTCATTCAATTACAAAAAATGTAATATAATAACCATAAAATATCAGAAGTAGATCGTATCCTATAAAGAGAAACTTACGAATCAGCCTTATCGGGCGCAAAACAGGAGGATATGCTTATGTATGGAAAGAGAAAGAAACGTGTTGTATTTATGTCACTGCTGATGGCTATGACGATGACCGTGACTGGCTGCGGTGCGAGCCGACAGGGAGGCAGTGGAAACCAACAGGGCGGCAGTGGAAACATCAAAAAAGTTCAGGCTGCGGATCTGACAAAGGACGTGAAAGCACGAAAGGTATTCCAAAAGACGGCAGATGAAGCGTTCATCCACTCCCAACTGCAGCTGGCGGTAGAATTATTTCAGTCATCCGTACAGGACAAGGATAGCAAAGATAAAAATCTACTGATCTCCCCATTGTCCATTCAGCTGGCGCTTGCCATGACAGCCAACGGTGCGGACGGAGAGACCAAAAAGGAGATGGAGCAGCTTCTGGGCAAAGGGCTTACGATACAGGAATTGAACGAGTATCTTCACACCTATGTGAGCGGTCTGCCATCCGATGAAAAATACAAGCTGAAGATTGCCAACTCCATTTGGTTTAGGGACGAGGAAGAACGTCTGACCGTGGAAAAAGACTTTCTGCAGACTAACGCAGATTATTACAGCGCCCAGATCTACCGGTCAGCCTTTGACAACAAGACTTTAAAAGACATCAATAACTGGGTAAATGCCAACACAGATGGCATGATCAAAGAAATGCTGGACAAAATAGAGGAAGACACCATCATGTACCTGATCAATGCGCTGACCTTTGACGCGGAATGGGATCAGACCTATAAAAAGAATGATATCTATGATGGTACCTTCACCAATATAAACGGGGAAAAACGCTCCGTGGAAATGATGAACTCCTCCGAAAGCAGGTATCTGGACGACGGAAAAGCCACCGGCTTTATCAAGAATTACAAGCAGGGCAAATACAGCTTCGCAGCGCTGCTGCCCAAGAAAGATACAGATATCAATGATTACATAACAAGCCTCACAGCCAAAGGTTTGCAAGAGACGATCGGCAGCGCAAAAAACGAGAGCGTAGAAGTCTCACTTCCCAAATTTAGCTATGAATATGAGCTGACCATGAATGATCTGCTGTCACAGCTCGGTATGCCTACCGCTTTTGACAGCGCAGCAGCAGATTTCACCAAACTCGGTCACTCTTCTCGCGGAAATATTTATATTGGAAAAGTGCTCCACAAGACCTTTATCCAGGTAGATGAGCTTGGTACCAAAGCCGGAGCTGCCACTGTGGTGGAAATGAAGGATGAAGCTGCTCCAATGCAAAGGCTGGAGGTAAGATTAGATCGACCTTTCGTCTACATGATCCTGAATAACGAAACAAATCTTCCGTTATTTATCGGAACAGTGATGGATATAGAGAAATAGGAGAAATCTTGGTTCACCTATAACAGGAGGGCAAAAATGAAGACATTCAGAAAATGGAACCAAATATGAACCATGTGAAGTGCTTAACCAATATGCCAATCGCTTGTTGAACGAAATGGAAGAATAGAGTTACAAGGTACTTTCTATAGGGCCGCCCCGGAAAAAGGGTCTGATATGGACATACCCTTTTCTCCTGGGCGGCCCTAGTGCCGGCAATATGGTGCTGTCTGTACTGCAGGGCGGCCCTAGTGCCTCATATCTTGGGGCGTCCTCTTACCTCTGCGACATCGGCACATACTCCCGATGTTCCTGCACCGACTTGTAAGCCGGCCTCATAATCTTCCCGTTATACGCCAGCTCCTCCAGCCGGTGGGCACTCCATCCGGCAATCCTCGCAATGGCGAAAATCGGCGTATACAACTCCAGCGGCAGCCCCAGCATACTGTAGGCAAAGCC
>CABQGZ010000462.1 GCA_902463835.1 uncultured Lachnospiraceae bacterium | reverse complement strand
GTGTCCGCTACGTTTTGGACGGAGCGAGAGCGCGTCTGATACAGGCATACCTCTTTCACAGGACGGCACTTGCACCTGACCTGCGTACTACTCTTGCTTTGGGGCGTCCCCTCGCCGCAATTATATATATGCCTTATTTCGCCAAACCACCCTTTACTTTGGAAGCTTATAGGAGCTCTTCAGAGACACAATCCTGTTGAATACCAGCGCCTCCGGCTTCGAATCCCTGGCGTCCGCGCAGAAGAAGCCCTGCCGCACAAACTGGAAGCTGTCGTAAGCCTGTGCCTCCGCCAGTGCCGGCTCCACATAGCAGTTGTCAAGAACCGTTCTGGAATTGGGATTCAGGTTCAGGCTCCCGTCCGCATTGTATACGCCTTTCTCCTCGTCCACAATATTTTCATAGAGACGCACCTGGGCTTTCACCGCATAGGGCGCCGGAACCCAGTGGATCGTGCCCTTCACCTTCCGCCCGGCGAAGCCGCTGCCGGCCTTCGTCTCCGGGTCGTAGGTACAGTGCACCTCCGTCACATTGCCGTTCTCGTCCTTTACAAAGCTTTCACATTTCACAAAATACGCATGCATAAGGCGAACCTCATTGCCCGGGAACAGCCGGAAATACTTCTTGGGCGGCTCCTCCATAAAGTCCTCCCGCTCGATATACAGCTCCCGGCAGAAAGGAATCTGGCGCTTGCCCAGAGACTCGTTCTCCAGATTGTTGTCCGCGTCAAGATACTCTACCTCTCCCTCCGGATAATTGTCGATAATAAGCTTGATGGGATCCAGCACTGCCATCATTCTGGACTTCTTTAACTTCAGATCCTCACGGATGCAGTACTCCAGCATGGCGTAATCCACGGAACTGTTGGCCTTGCTGACGCCGCACAGATCCACAAACATCTTGATGGACTCCGGCGTGAAGCCACGTCTCCGCAGCGCCGCGATGGATACAAGCCTGGGATCGTCCCAGCCGTCCACGATATTCTCCTCCACCAGCTTCTTGATATAACGTTTTCCGGTGACCACATTGGTCAGATATAATTTTGCGAACTCGATCTGCTTTGGCGCGTCCTCCGCAGTCTCCTTGTAGCCTGCCTCGATCAGCACCCAGTCATAGAGCGGCCTGTGATCCTCGAATTCCAGCGTACAGATGGAGTGGGTCACGCCCTCGATGGCATCCTCGATTGGGTGAGCAAAATCATACATGGGATAAATGCACCACTTGTCCCCGGTGTTGTGATGGGTCATACGCGCCACACGATAGATGATGGGATCCCGCATGTTGATGTTGGGGGAGGCCATATCGATCTTGGCGCGCAGCACCTTCTCTCCGTCCTGGTACATGCCGTTCTTCATATTTTCAAATAATTCCAGATTCTCCTCCACGCTGCGGTTCCGATAGGGACTCTCCTTCCCCGGCTCGGTCAGCGTGCCCCTGTACTCCCGGATCTCCTCCGGCGTCAGGTCGCAGACATAGGCCTTTCCTTTTTTGATCAGCTTTACGGCAACCTCATACATCTGGTCAAAATAGTCGGAGGCAAAGAACAGCCGATCCTCCCAGTCCGCACCCAGCCACTTGATATCCGCCTTGATGGATTCCACGAATTCCACCTTCTCCTTGGTGGGATTGGTATCGTCAAACCGCATATTGAACTGCCCGCCGTACTCCTGGGCTAATCCGTAATTTAATAAGATAGACTTGGCATGTCCGATATGCAGATATCCGTTTGGTTCCGGCGGAAACCGTGTCCGCACCGTCTTACAATGTCCCTCCGCAATATCCTTCTCAATAATCTGTTCAATAAAATTCTTGGAAACTACCTCGTTTTCCATGTTTACTCCTCCTGTAACTATAATTGCTTCTTCTCAACTCATGAATACCCAATATTATAGTGATAAATCCAGTATTTGTCAACGCTGGCTGAACTGTTACTATTAATCTGCTCTGAGTTTTTCTTCGCTATTACTATTATTATACAACAAAAGCTGTAAAATTCAAAGAAAATTTTACAGCAATCCAGGTGTGACTATACTCACTTTCCTTTACACGTAAAAGACCGCCACACCTGTGATTCTCTCACCGATATGACGGTCCACGCTCCATCTCTAGTCTCTGTGATTCATGGCTTCCTACCGTTCCTCCCTAAAATAGGAAAGTCCCAGACTTGCCGGCGGCTGACTGCCGCGCTTCTTGCGCACACTGGTAATGATCAGCACGATAATGGTGACAAGGTACGGCAGCATGTTGATCAGTTCCTTTGTGCTGCTGGAAAGCCCCGGAATATAGATACACAGAATATACAGCCCTCCGAACAGGAAGGAACTGAATATGGCTGTGCTGGGCTTCCAGATGGCAAAGATGACGATGGCGATGGCAAGCCACCCTCTGTCGCCAAAGCCATTGTTGGTCCAGGCTCCTCCGGTATAGTCCATAACAAAATACAGTCCGCCAAGTCCTGCGATGGCGCCTCCGATACAGGTTGCAAGGTACTTGTACCGGGAGACATTAATCCCTGCAGCGTCCGCTGACGCCGGATTCTCACCTACGGCTCTTAAGTTCAGACCTTTTCTGGTGCGGTTCAAAAACCAGGATGCCACAACGGCAATGACCACCGCCAGATAAGCCAGAAATCCAAAGGACAGGAATGTGCTCCCAAACAGTCCCAGCTTGCTGGCAAAAGGAAGCGGCGTCTTATAATAGTTTCCCGTGGTGATCAGGGATATGGAGCCGCTCTCTCCGAAGAAACCAAGAAGAGAACCGCCAAAAAAGTTGCCGATGCCCACGCCGAAGGTTGTCAGCGCAAGACCTGTCACGTTCTGATTCGCCCGAAGGGTGATAGTCAGAAATGCGTAGATCAGCGTCAGCAGCGTGGATCCCAGGATACAGGACAAAAACGGTATCAGAATACACAGCGCCGCATTGGGCGTCTCCACCGAATGCTCATAGAGATACCCCCCAATGATGCCGGAGATACCGCCCATATACATAATACCCGGTATCCCCAGATTCAGATTCCCGCTCTTCTCTGTTACAATCTCACCCGTCGCGCCAAAAAGCAAGGGAATTCCCTGAATGATAGCAGCACTGATAAATTGACAAATTGTTTGAATCATCACTTGCCCTCCTTATGCTTTCCGCGGATATTGATCTTGTAGTTGATAAAAAATTCGCAGCCGATAATGAAAAAGATGATAATACCGGTCAAAATGTCCGATACACTCTCATTAAAACGGAAGATGGTTGCGATCTCACTTGCCCCCTTCTGCATGAACACAATCAGAAAGGATGTGATCACCATCAGAATCGGATTAAATTTTGCGAGCCAGGACACCATGATCGCCGTGAATCCCATGCCGCCGGCCAGATTCTTGGAGATGGTGTGGTTCGTGCCGGAAACCAGCAGGAATCCCGCCAGACCGCAGATGGCGCCGGAGATCATCACTGTGCGGATGATCACCTTCTTCACATTGATCCCGATGTAGCGCGCCGTGTTCTCGCTCTCTCCAACTACCGTGATCTCATATCCCTGCTTGCTGTATTTCAGATAGATGAACATCACTGCCGTGAGCGCAGCCACAACCAGAATATTCAATAAATACTTCTGTCCGAACAGATCCGGAAGCCAGCCGGCTTTTGTGCTCTGATTGATGATTCCCATCACACTGGAGCCGTTGGGCACCCACACCATGATGGCGAAGGATACCAGCTGTATGGCAACGTAATTCATCATCAGGGTAAAAAGGCTCTCGTTGGTATTCCAGTGGGCTCTGAAAAATGCCGGGATCAGCCCCCAGATCATTCCCCCCGCAATGCCTGCCACCAGCATCAGTAAAATTAAGAC
>CABQGZ010000461.1 GCA_902463835.1 uncultured Lachnospiraceae bacterium | reverse complement strand
CTGTGCCTTGGAATAGGGGCCAAACAGGAATGTTCTCGGTTCCATTGCGCGCTCCTTCCGGATAAATCATCAATGAACCGCCGCCGTTCAGAGCTTCTACTGCCCGTAAATAGGCAATATGACGGTCTGTTTTATCCAGCGTTTCAAGAAAAACACTTCCGTTTATATGTAGAAGTAGTCCCGAAATATCCTTGTACAATACGCACGGATCACCGACAAACCACCAGCAGCCACGTCCAAGCGCCTCATATATTCGCTCTAAATCCTCACCGCCAATATGTGTACAGGCAAAAATGACCTGCCCATCGTGCTTTTGGGGTTCTCCTAAAATCTCAATCGTCTGCTTCCGGAAACAACGGTCAATTTTCAGGAACAACGCAAACAGCGGATAAAACGCCTCTCTGGAGCGAATGTGCCGCAGCTTCTTTCCCTGCTCCATCCAATATCGCCGCTGTTCGCGGTAATAGACCTCAAGCTCCGAAAGCGGCATGGTCAGGCGCTTGAAGATGCTTATTCTTTTGAAGGGAGCTGTGCTATCCGGCATATTGATTTCCTCCACCTACCTATGAGATGCCCATTTAGTTTTTATCTGCCGCCATGCGCTCAAGTGCGCGGAAGTCTACCTTACCCGCCGGGGTAGTGGGCAGCTTGTCCATCGGGTGGTAGATATAAGGCCACGAAGTTTCCGGCAACTCCTTGCGGCAAAGCGCTGCCAGTTCTTCCTGAACCTGCTGCCATTCATTATTACTATGTGGCACAACATACGCTACGACCAGATATCCGCGCTCTCCATCTGGTTTTCCAACTACGGCGCACTGCTTTACCGCCGCATGACTGCTGATGACTTTCTCAATTGCCATAGGGTAAACGCGGTATGAGATTTTGTTTGTACCGATTGCCCAGAAAATTCGCTTCAACCGTCCGCTGATTACCAGAAAGCCTTCTTCTGTTACATGCCCCAGATCACCGGTGTGCATCCAGCGCTGGCCGTTCTTTTCAAAGATAATCTCATTTGTCGCGGCTTCATTCTGATTGTAGCCTTTCATCATGGTCGGACTGCTGACGCAGATTTCGCCCTCTTGACCGTAGGTTAGCTCTTTTTGCGTATCCACATCAAGAATCATCACATTGTTCCTGACGAGAGGCACCATCCCGCTTGTCCGGTGCGCACTGGCGCAGAACGCTCCGGCCATCTCTGTTAAGCCATAACCTTTCAGCAAACCATATTTCATGCCGTGTGACATCAGAAATGCCGATGCATCCGCCTCCCATCTGGGATTTGTCATATCTCCGCCGTAAGATGCTGTCAGTACGAAGGAAAGGTCTGACTTTGCGATTTTAGCGTCTTTCATCAGATAGTCGATATGAAGCGCACCGCCGCTGAAATGCTGCGGCTTAAACTTCATAAGCAGCTTTGGAAAGCTTTCATAGGCGGTATCCGGCGAAATGATGTCGCAGAAGCCGATGCAAAGCGGCATATGGATGCCAAAGTAGAGGCCATATGCCAAGAACGGTGGGATGATATCCAGAAACTTTTGTCCCTCTGCAAAATCCATGATGGAGTCTGCAAGCTGATAGTTTTGTGCGGACACATTTCCGGCGAGGTTTGAAAGCAAGACACCTTTTGGCTCACCGGTAGTGCCGCCAGTGTATTCGATTACAGCGATATCTTCACAGGTAGGATGTACTTCTGGTAACACTGTGTTCTTGCCGCGCGAAATGAATTGGTTCCATTTCATGTGCGGTACAGACAATCCCGGCCTCTTCATACGCAGAAACAATGCCAGCGGCATCGGAGCAGATTGGGCCAAAGAAACAGCGACAATTTGAATATCAGGCTTTACAGCTTTCGCTGCGGAGACCTTTCCCACAATAACATCATTGGCAATCACCAGCTTGGAATCAGTCGAAAGAATCTGTTCTTTTATGGCCTCATCTGTGCAGATGGGAGACAGCAGATTTGCCACCGCACCCAGTTTGTTGACTGCATACAGTAGATATACCGCCTCTGGAACGGCCAGCAGGCATAGGCTCACCACATCGCCCGCTTTTACGCCGCAAGCTATCAACGCACGGGCGCAGCGGTCGATTTCCGTCTGCAACTGCCGGTGGGTGATCTTCCGCCCGAAGTAATTCAGTGCAGGTTCATCTAATCGCCCCGCATTGCAGGCGGTCATGTAGTCGTACATAGACCCATCCGGCAGCGGGGAATGGATGGCTTCTTCGGAATAGTATTTCAGCCAGGGTTTGTCGATAGACGGGTATCCCGTCAGCTTTTTCTCTCCCATACTTCCTCCCTTACAGACGAATCAAACGGTCTGTATTCTCCTGCATTTTTCTTATGTCCAGCTTTCCGCTGGGCGCAACAGGCAGTGCGTCATTATAAAGGCGGAACAATACCGGCTGATGGGTCGCATCCAGCTTTTCGGCGCAGTGCTCCTTTATCATGCGCAGCGTCTCTTCCTGATTTGCCCCGCCGATCAGAGCGGTATGGCAAATGTGCGTCATGACGCCATTAATCTCATGGGCGATTGCCTTACACTGCCGAACCTGCGGAATATCCAGAACAGCCCGCTCGATGTCGAAGAGATAAACCGTCCTGCCATTTGAGGTGACATAGGAATCACTGATCCGCCCGCTGACATATACATTTCCGTCCTCTGCAACATAGCCCATGTCGCCGGTGCATGCCCAGACATTCCCGTGCGCGTCGCTGTGGAAATACTTTGCGGTTTCAACTGGCTTTTTATAGTAGCCCCGCATCCGGCATGGTGTCAGGACGCGAATCTCACCGCGCTCGCCATACCGCTTTTCTTCTCCTGTTATAAGATCAAATGCAGCCACTGTCACATGAGGCAAAGGGATTCCTGCCGAGCCAAGAATATTGCTGCTTTCGTTTGTAGATGTTACTGTTCCACCACACTCGCACATACCATAGCCCTTGTGCAAGCCATGTGGGTTATGATTATCCGATAACCATTGATTGTACTTTTGTTCTGCACTCGGCGCAACATATTCACCTCCAGCAACCAGATACTTGAACTGCTGGTATGCCTCCGATCTTGGCTGCTTATTCAGAAGATAATCCAGCAATCCTGTCGCCGTCACAAGAAAATTTGGGCGGTATTTCAAAATATGCTGATAGAACAATTCAAAATCATATATCGGCTCCAGAATTACGGTTACACCATGGATGAGTGGTACCAGCACGGTGACGCTTATTCCTGTGGAAAACCAAATCGGTATTTGGGCAAAAAAGATGTCCTGTCTTTGGAAGCCAAAACCACCGTATTCATATCCACAGCCTGTCGCATTGATGCCATCGTTGGTAAGCTGGATACCCTTGGAAGCCCCAGTGGTGCCAGAAGAAAAAACCATAATGGCCGGTTTCTGCTTCTCGTACGATGCCGTTTGGTAAGATGTGCCTCGCCCCTGCTGGATAAACACATTCCACCTCAGCGTTCCAGAGATAGGCTTCACTTTTTTTACCAGGCGCACAAATGCGCCCAGTGAATTGGCCGCTGGGCAAGTGACAATATGTTTGATGGAAGTCTTGGGAATCACATTTTGCACAGTAGTGTACAGTTCATTGACTACGACCAAAACATTTGCTTCCATCTCATTGACGCGATCCGTCAGTTGGGTTTCGCTGAAGGTGGGATTGAGCATTCCTGCGTTTGCGCCGAGCTTGTTGAGCGCAAGGATCGTATATATCGCCTCCGGTACGGCAGGCATGCAAATCGCAACATTGTCGCCGTTTTTTACGCCGAGGTATGCCAGCGCTTTTGCCGTTTTGTCAATTTCAGAGAACATCTTCCCATAGGAAATCTTCTTGCCAAAGTAAAGC
>CABQGZ010000460.1 GCA_902463835.1 uncultured Lachnospiraceae bacterium | reverse complement strand
ATGTACGAGTGGCAGGAACTGTGTTGCCCTTAGAGTCAACCACCTTGACGCCGCCATCCCATGGAGCTACAAACGAAACCTGATTGCCCATTTCACTGTGGATGGTTACATAATCCACACCGGAGCCTGCCTTGTATTCTGACGAAACCAGAAATGCGCCCTTTGCCCGCAAATCTACAAATTTTGCATCCTTGCTCTTCGCCCAGGCCGGAAATACGCGCAGCTCATCATTTTCATTTTGCAGAAGCATGGAGTTAATGGCTTCCACATTGCCAAACACTTCAATTCCATGACCGCTGGTCATGCAGGTGTTGTTGTTGCGTATGATCGCTCCGATGGTGCTGGCCAAATGATTTGCCAGCTTGTCTCCATCCATACCAAGGCGCGCCGCCATGGTGTATGATTTTGCAAATCCGTTATATCCGCCGCCACGATAATAGGGGTAAAGCGGATTAAAATAATCAAAGGTATCGCTCACCAATGCCAGCATGTTGCTGTCGGAAGCAAGGGACACATTTTCCGCCGGATGGATCAGGCCTTCTAAGGGAACTGGCTGGTTTCCTTCATATATGTACATTCCCCAGGGAACATTTCCAGCCTTTACCTGTGTTCCGTTGTTGGAGGACAGTGCCGACATGATAATCTCCAGATCATACGCGAATCCCTTTGATGCCAGATCGTCCGCCGTCTCCTGGTTGTTGATATTCGTAGGATACTCTACCAGATTGTCAAGGATATTCTGCATTTTCGGAATGAGGTTCTCCTTATCATCCTTCAAAGTATCTATCCCGGTGACGCCCAGTTCATCAGCCTCCTCAATGATATCGATAAAGCTATTGAAATGGCTTTGAATATACCCAATATCTATCGTGGGATTCGTATCATAGTCGTATCCGTCACGCTCATTGCTGGCGCTGTTATAAATCCAGTATTTTCCATCCTTTTCGTTGTATACCACAAAATCAATATAGAAGATTACAGCATCCCGCACTGTGTTATAAATATACTGCACCAGGCGCTCCTGATCTCTGTTATACTGCCAATCCCAGAGCAGGGCCTGCGTGTAGAGCATGGTATTTGTCTTCTGATCCGCAAATCCACTTCCGGTGGGTTTCTTTGTTCCGGCAACTGTGGTTCTGTCTGTGCGCAAATCAAATACGGGATAAACCGGCAGAATATTTCGGACAATCGATGCTCCGTTATAGCCATTCTGAGCAGTTTTCTCCTGTATATAGCTCAAGCGCTTGCTCACATCCTCATAATATGGCTCCATCAGATAGCTTCTGTTGCTGGAATGCAGTCCGTAATACGGCGCCTCATAATTGTAGTTGAGATATGCGCGTCCGCCGCTGCCGGGGGAATCATTCGTCTGCCATACACCATACATGGCGCTGGGAAGATTCGGCTGCTGGGCTCCCTCCGGTGTTGGCCGTATGGTAGATCCCAGGCCGTACAGAGCTCCATAATAATAACGCTGCAGCACCTCATCGCCTATGTCAATATAGGATTGAAGCCAATACTCCTTCCACCAGCTGCGGCTCTCCTGGCGTGCCTGCGCAATGGCTGTCTCCGTAAAATTACCGTCATTGCCCAGATATTCCTGTGCCTCTGTCAGCAGAACATTCGCCTCTTTATAGGACAATCCATTCTGGGTAGTACCGGCACTGGTGTGTGAGTATGTGATCATTCGCACAGTCTCACCTGGACTGAGAATCAGTTCACCGGTTCCTCCATTTACCGTATACTTATCGCTGAGTACCTTCAGCGCAGTTGCCACACGAAAACGGTAAGCACTTTCATTGCCGGTGGGTGCACCTGCCCGCGTGACATAAAGCAGATCATCTGCTGCACCCATCTGCGTGGATGTGCCGCTGGTCTCCGGTGCCGTCAGATTCAAAAATAATCTGGCATCTCCGCTGGCATGCTCATCCAGCTTCACTTCGGTCACAAGAATGTTCTTATCACGTTCCACCCAGGAAGTAAAATAGAACTGTTCCCCGCTGATCATCTGCTTGCTGCGCACTTCCGCATTCATGATATCCTGCTCGTGCAGATAAGTGTCATCTTCTGTTTCCGGATGGATCACATTCTTTCCATCCTGAAGAATATTGATATCATAGATTACAGCATACGTCATATCGTTTTCCAGATATTTTGTAGCATAATCCGGATGCACCGGTTTTGTAATATATAAGCGCAGCCCCGTTGCCGTAACAGGCTCTTCAAAAGTAAAACGACTTGTATTATCCACATTTCCCGCAACGGTCTTTAACGTATTCCACGCTCCGTCCTGCTGCACCTGCACTTCAAAATCATACGTATTATACTGTGGCTCATCGGGATAGCGTGAACCAAAATGAAGGATTTCAAGTTCATTGAAGGTGAAGCTCTGATTGGATGTCACCGCAATTGTTTTCGGCTTATCTACGCCTGTCTGCAGCTGGTTATTGGAACGCCAGTAGGTATACGGATCCCCGTCAAATGCCCCGGCCGTGCTGCCGTTGAAGCCTGCACTGTCCGATTGGGAATACGAAAATGTCTGTTCCACTACCTCTTCCGTATGTATTACAGACTTCCCTTCGCTGAAAAAATCCACCTCAGAGATGCGAGCAGTCTCCCGATCTCCTGTGACCGTAGCTGTCTCCTGTCCGGGCTGTACGGGCTTTGTGATATAGATCCGGTAAAAACGCGAAGTCACCGGCTCTGCCAGCTTACGTTCCACGATGTAATCGCTGTTGCCCACAATATCATCGACCGTTTCCCAGGTACTTCCATCCTCGCTGATCTGCAGGCAAAAATCCAAAGTATTGTATCTTGGATTATGATATCCTGCACCGGTGTCCATATATCCTCTGTGTATACTTGTCCATGCGTCTATGGTGACGGGCCGTGCAAATGTGAACACCAGCCATTTAGGACCGGAAACTCTGGAGGTTGGATTGGATACCCAGTAGGACAGCGGATCATTGTCGATCACTGCAGCAGGCCCCTGATCCTTGTCACTGGTATTGGTGCTTCTGTCATTCACTGTGACCTCAAGCTGGTTCTCTGACATCTCCCCGGTGATCGCCAGCTGGGCGTTTGTTATTTTTCGATTTTCAGTGGTTCTTGCATAGCCGTCCGCTGTGGATATGTAAAAACTCTGCTCCCCATGGCGCGCATCAGACACAACCCCCAGGCTGCCGTTTCCCAACAGCATACCGGCAGTAAAAAGATTTCCACTGACACTGTCCTTTTCTGGCGCTTCTGTATAACGCCCTGTCACTGCGGGCAAAATACGCTGAAGTTCCTGCCACTTTTGTTCTTCGGTCATTCCACGCGTACTGGCCTTTGCCGGAACGGTTGGGATAGCAGTGAGAGCAACTGCCAATGCCAGTACTACTCCAATTAGAGATCTTATTTTTTTCACTTCATTCTCCTCCATCTGTATTTTTTGATAATTCTTAGTATACCTTCTTTCCCTCCTCCTTTTAATGCATAATTTTGACATGTAGTGTGGATATTTATGAACAGTTACGTCCTCACATACATTCAAAAAGAATGTCCCCAAACTATGTTTTTGATTCATAGTCCGAGGACGTTCTCTTTTCTATTTTATCATCTCGTTTTCAGGACATCCACAATTCCCTGTGCGTACGCACGTTCCTTGTCTGTCGCTGTCTCATCTTCCAATATCGCATTGGCAACTTCCGCCACCGACCGCTTCTGCACCATGCTTTCTGTCACTGTTACCGTTTCTCCATTTAAGATGTACGTTATAGTCAACTGCGCATAGAGATCTCTGTCATAGTATTTAGACGGTATGCCTGTGATCACCAGATTGGAGGTGATACTGCCATCCTCGTGTGTG
>CABQGZ010000459.1 GCA_902463835.1 uncultured Lachnospiraceae bacterium | reverse complement strand
CGAATATCATTCTGGCAATAGGACATAAATCGATTTACATCGTGGCTGTCCAGCAGATTCAGCTGTCCCTGCAGGATACCCGTTGGATAGCGGTACATCATATCTGTAATACGGCCGGAAAATTCCAGGGCATTGATGGCCTCTAAGCCAAAGAAGTCGCGACAGTTCTTTCGAAAATCATAATTCATTGCGGAGTCAAACATATCCCCCCGCAGCCAGCTTTCTGCGCTTTCCCAAATTTCACCGATCATGACACTTTCCGGATCAGCCTGCCGTGTTGCCTTCTTAAATGCCCGCCAGAAGTCTCGGTCCAGCTCATTGGCGACGTCCAGCCGCCAGCCATCCACGTGGAATTGTTCGATCCAGTATCGTCCTACCTCACAAAAATAGGCCTGAACCTCTGGATTGGAGCTGTTTAGCTTTGGCATTTTTCGCTCATAAGCAAAGCAGCTGTAGTTTGGGACCGCGTCGGATGTCTCTGGCCGGACGACAGGGAATCGCAAGTCATAAAACCAGTCCTTGTAGCGGGACGATTCCCCGTAATGTACAACATCGTCAAAGGCAAAGAACTGCCAGCTGCAGTGGTTGAATACCCCGTCAATCACCACGCGCAGTCCCATTTCGTGTGCCTTGTCTACAAGCGCATGAAAATCTGCGTCTGTACCCATATTGGGACAAACGTGATGGTAGTCCAGAATATCATATTTGTGATATTCTCCGGCTACGAACAACGGGTTCAGGTAGATACAGTTGAAGCCGAGCTGTGCAATGTAATCCAGGTTTTCTGTAATACCGGGAATGGTTCCGCCCAATCTGCTGTGTAATGAAAGCCCCCGTTCCCAGGTGGTTTCATTGCCGGATGCGGAGATGGTACGATATCCGGAAGCAAAACTATCCGGAAAGATATTATACACCACTGCGTGTTTTAACCATTCCGGAACTGTGCTGATCTCCTCCCGGCGCATAAATGGGTATTGATAGAATTCACTTCGCTCTTTTGGCAGCTTTTTCGCGAAAATATCTGCATAGAGATAAGTAGATTCCTCTTGATCCTCCAATTCAAAATAGTAGCAGACTCGGGTGTACGGGCTTTCAAAGGTGACCTCATAATAGTCGAAATAGAGATCAGATGCTGCTTTTTTCATAGAGAGAGGAGTAAACAAGATCGGATCTTTCGGGTATACGCGATCACCGTACCAAAGCGTACAAGCCAACAAATTGTCTTTTGCAGTGCGGATGCGAATAGTCATGCTGGTTTCGCTGTTTGTAAAGGCGTATTGGGAAAGCGGAATATGGGTAATGGCTTGTCTTTCAATCATGGTAAGCCTCCTTTTTGCATTAGCCTTTGACGCCTCCGGCAGTCAGACCGGAGACCATATATTTTTGCACTTTAAAGAAAATTAGGAGCAGCGGGACGGAAGTCAAAATTGACGCCGCTGTAAACATCGGCCAGCTTCGGCTGTAATCATTGGATTGCAGCTGATAAAGCCCGCCCGCCAAGGAATAGGTCCGGCTGTCCAGCAAGAACGTTGTAGAGAACAGATATTCATTCCACACAGTGATCAGAACCATCATGCAGGTGACGATGATTGCAGGCTTAGCCAGCGGCAGCACGATTTTTCGGATCATCTGAAGATCGGTGGCTCCATCCATTTTAGATGCCTCTTCGATCTCTACAGGGATCGTATCGAAATATCCCTTCATATTCCATATGGCAAATACACACATTGATCCGGCGTAGATCAGGATCAACCCTGCGTGCCTGTTCAGAAGACCGAGGGTCTTGAGCACGCGAAAAAGTGCAAACAGAGAAAGGACCTGAGGAAAAGCGTTGAGGACCAACAAAGCCTGGAGCAGCGATTTTCGGCCCCGGAATCTCCAGCGAGATGCGGCATAGGCAGCAGGAATGGCGCAGAGCATTGCCAGGAGTATGGTTCCGGCACTAAGAAGCAGAGAATTCTTCATCCACAGCAGGAACGGCTCATCAAACAGAATCGCCCGATAATTTTCGAATGTCGGATTTTGCGGAAACAGTGAAAGCGATCCGGAAAGAACTGTGCCCCTTCCGCTAAAGGATACAGACAGTGCATAAAGAATCGGCATGAGTGCCAGCAGGCAGAGCAGGAGAAATATTCCATTGAGGCAGACTGTTTTCCAGACTCTTTTTTTACACGCAGCAGATATCATGGCTCATTCCTCCCGGAGACTGCGGTTTGTCATCAAAGAAAACAAGATAATAATGACAAAAAGCAGCATGCTGACTGCACTGGACAATCCGTAATTATTGGAAACGAAAGCATTCTGATGGACATAGGTGATGACTGTATTCAGATTTGCGCCGGTCATATACCCCCGCTGCTGCGTCAAAAGATAGATGATGTCAAACTGCTTGAACGTTATAAACGTGGTCATAACAGCAGCAGGTGCAACAATGGGCCAAATGGAAGGTACGGTAATGCTGCAAACGGTAGTCCAAAAACCGGCCCCGTCCAGCTTGGCGCTTTCATAGAGATTTCGGTCAACGCTTTGCAGTGCCCCGTCGATCGTGGAGATCATAAACGGAAGAGCCATCCAAAGGTTCAGCACCAAGCAGGAGCAGAACGCAATGGCATTGCTGCCGAGAAAATCGATTTTTTCAAATCCCAAAAGCCCGAGAAGCTTGTTCAAAATTCCGAATTCGGTATTGAAGATGCCCACACGCCAGAGCAAAATGGAAATGTAGGCAGGCATTGCCCATGGCAGCATCAACACGGTTTTGTATACCCGCCGAAGGTGCAGCTCAGAAGCATTCAGCCCCAGAGCAATTAAGAAGCCAATGCCAATCTGCAGGACCATATTGATGACCGTCCACAGCAACGTTGTTCCCAATGCGCTCAGAAAGCCGGAATCAAATTTGAAAAGCGCCCTGGTATAATTGTTTAGACCAATGAATCGATAATCTGACCAGTGGTAGAGATTCATATTTGTCAGAGAGATATAACCGGTATAAAGAATTGGAAAAACAATAACGATCAGGATAAGCAGCAGCGCCGGCAAACAATAAAACCAGGGCTTCATTCTGGACCTTTGGTACATTCTAGCTTACCTCCTTGCATAAATATGGGAGCGGCAGAGACTACCGCTCCCGTTGCCAGAGAACAAGGTTTACTGCATATCAGCAATAGCCTGCTCTGCGGAGGCCTGGGCTTCCTCAGCAGCTTTGGCCACATCCTCACCATTCTTGTTGACGCTGACCAGCAGGCTTTCTGCAGGCCCCCACATCACATTCATTTCCGGAATGTTCGGCATTGGCTGAGCGGTAGAGGCCGTTTTCTGGATTGCGGTGATCATGGGATTTGCAGCGACGGTCTTATCGTCATAGGCCTTGCTGTTTGCGGGGGCGCATCCAGCAGCATTTGCCAGAGCGATCCCCACCTCGGGAGAGGCCATCGCAGTCAGAACTTTTGCGATTGCGTCCTTTTTGGTTTCCAATGCAATTTTCAGCACGCCTGCACCCTGCACACCGGAGAAAGGCGCCAAGCCATTGCCATTGGGCAGCTTGATATCCGAAAGAGAGGCTACACCGTAATCAATTCCGGCCGCTTCAATACCAGAGGTCAGCCAGGGACCGCCAATGATGGCTGCGGCCTTACCCTCATTAAAGAGTGTCGTGACGGTGTTGTAGTCACCATCGGCCTGAAGAAGACCAAATTTCTTGTTGTATTCCACGGCTTCCATGGTCTTGGAATCCGTGAATCCGGGCTTGCCGTCCTCGCTGAGCACATAACCGCCGAATCCGTAAATGAATGGGGAAACGTTATAGGCGTTGGTATGCTGGTTGACCACTGCATAGGTACCGGCATTTGCATCCGTG
>CABQGZ010000458.1 GCA_902463835.1 uncultured Lachnospiraceae bacterium | reverse complement strand
GTATGAGACATAACTTATTGGAATACTTTTATAGGAATGGAAGGATTTTTATGCTATAATGATGGCAGGAGGTTTATGTTATGGAACAGCTTTCATTATTTGACGATAGAAAATTTACAGCTCCTTTGGCCAGCCGCATTCGTCCTGCAGATCTTGATGAATTCGTGGGGCAGACCCACCTGTTAGGCAAGGGAAAGATGCTGCGCCAGCTCATCGAGCGGGATCAGATATCCTCCATGATCTTCTGGGGACCGCCGGGGGTGGGAAAGACGACGCTGGCCAGTATCATTGCGGGGCGCACCAAGGCGGATTTCATCAACTTCAGCGCCGTGACCAGCGGCATCAAAGAGATCAAAGAGGTTATGAACCATGCGGAGGAGAGTCGGCGGATGGGAATCCGCACTGTGCTTTTTGTGGATGAGATCCACCGTTTCAACAAGGCCCAGCAGGACGCCTTTCTTCCCTTTGTGGAGCGCGGGAGCATTGTGCTTATCGGCGCGACCACGGAAAACCCTTCCTTCGAGGTGAACGCGGCGCTCTTGTCCCGGTGTAAAGTGTTTGTGCTGCGGGGGCTGGAGCAAAAGGATCTGGTTTTGCTTTTGCAAAATGCGTTAAAGAATCCGGCAGGCTACGGGAATCAGAGTGTACGGATTACGGATGAGCAGCTTGCGGCCATCGCTGCTTTTGCAAACGGAGACGCCAGAACGGCTTTAAATACGCTGGAGATGGCGGTGACCAACGGAGAGATCAGCCCGGAGGCCATCACGGTGACCGATCAGGGACTTTCCCAGTGTATCAGCAGGAAATCTCTCCTTTATGATAAAACGGGGGAAGAGCACTACAATCTGATCTCTGCCCTGCACAAATCCATGCGGAACAGCGATCCGGATGCGGCGATCTATTGGATGTGCCGGATGCTGGAGGGCGGGGAGAATCCTCTGTATATAGCCAGAAGGCTGATACGCTTCGCAAGTGAGGATATAGGGATGGCGGACAGCAGGGCGCTTCAGGTGGCGGTGGCTGCGTATCAGGCCTGCCATTTTCTGGGAATGCCGGAATGCGACGTACACCTGACTCATGCGGTGACATATCTGTCTCTGGCACCCAAGTCCAATGCTCTGTACATGGCCTGTGAGGCATGTAAGCAGGATGTGAAGAATCTGCGGGCGGAGCCGGTGCCCCTGCAGCTGCGAAATGCCCCCACAAAGCTGATGAAGGAGCTTGAGTATGGCAAGGGGTATGAATATGCCCATGACACCCAGGAGAAGCTGACGCACATGAAGTGTATGCCGGAATCCCTGAAGGATCGAAAATATTATCATCCCACCGGGCAGGGGGAGGAGAAGGAAGCCGGAGAGCGGCTTCGAAAGATAGAAGCGTGGAAGGGGCGGCTTTAGCCGGCCTCTTTTAGAGCTGTCGTATTTTTACCCAATTGTTTCTTGACGAAGCCAAACAGCCATGCTAGACTAAGACAGAGCAGATTTGGAACATTATGGCAATAGATACAAAGCGGATTAAGGATGGAACATGATGCAGGCATACATGGGTTTTGCGAGAGTTTACGACTTATTCATGGACAATGTGCCCTATGAGGAGTGGAGTCGTTACCTGATTTCATTATTAAAAGAATACGGCGCGGCAGACGGCCTGGTGCTTGATCTTGGCTGCGGCACCGGGAAGATGACAAGACTTCTGGCGGATGCAGGCTACGATATGATCGGCGTGGACAATTCAGAGGAGATGTTAGAGATTGCCATGGAGCAGGAGCTGGAGCAGAAGCAGGACATCCTGTATCTCGATCAGGATATGCGGGAATTCGAACTTTACGGAACCGTGGCCGCTGTCGTCAGTCTCTGTGACTCCGTCAACTACATTGTGGAGGAGGAAGATCTGCTGGAGGTTTTTCGGCTGGTAAATAATTATCTGGATCCGGGAGGAGTATTTATCTTCGATTTGAACACCATATATAAATACCGGGAATTGCTGGGTGAGACAACCATCTGTGAGAACAGGGAGGAAGGCAGCTTTATCTGGGACAATTATTATGACGAGGAGGAACAGATCAATGAGTATGATCTGACCTTATTTATAAAGGAAGAAAACGATCTGTACCGGAAGTATGAGGAGACTCACTATCAGAGAGGCTATGAGCTTGGGGAGATCAAAGCATTGCTGGCGCAGGCAGGCCTGGAGTTTGTGACCGCGTATGACGCGTTTACCAGAGAGCCGCCCAGAGAGGACAGCGAACGGATCTATATAGTGGCAAGAGAGCATGGAAAGAAGGAAGAAAAATGACAGATTACATTGTGCGGGCAACAGCAGCGGACAGCCAGATACGCGCTTTTGCCATTACATCAAGAGCGCTGGTGGAGGAGGCGAGAGTACACCACAGCACCAGCCCGGTGGTGACGGCTGCGTTGGGACGGCTTCTGTCCGGGGCTGCCATGATGGGCGTTATGATGAAGGGGGATAAGGACATCCTGACCATTCAGATCAAGGGCAGCGGCCCGGTAAAGGGGCTGACTGTGACAGCGGATTCCAAAGGCAATGTGAAGGGCTACCCGGAGGTGCCGGACGTGCTGCTCCCCGCCAACAGCAAGGGCAAGCTGGATGTGGCAGGCGCCGTGGGCGTGGGACTGATGAATGTGATCAAGGATATGGGCTTGAAGGAGCCCTATGTGGGACAGACCGTACTGCAGACCAGCGAGATCGCGGAGGATCTGACCTACTACTTTGCCACCTCAGAGCAGGTGCCCTCGGCGGTAGGACTGGGCGTACTGATGGAGAAGAACAACACGGTGAAGCAGGCCGGAGGATTTATCATCCAGCTTATGCCTTTTACTGATGAAAAAATCATAGACCGGCTGGAGCAGAAGGTAGCCCAGGTTACTTCCGTCACAGATCTTCTGGAACAGGGCTTTACCCCGGAGATGCTCTTAGAGCAGATACTGGGCGAATTTGGTCTGGAGATCACGGATCGGATTCCAACCAGGTTTTATTGTAACTGCTCCAAGGAGCGGGTCACCAAGGCCATCATCAGCATCGGGAAGAAGGATATCCAGGAGATGGTCGACGACGGCAAGCCCATAGAGGTCAATTGCCATTTCTGCAATACAAGCTACACCTTTACGCCGGATGAATTAAAGGAGATCATAAAGTGAGACACGGATATATCAGAACTGCGGCTGTAACCCCCAAGGTGCGGGTTGCCGACCCGGCATACAATGGAACAGTCATATGTGAAAAAATGGACGAGGCCTTCGCTCAGGGAGCTGTCGTTATCGTATTCCCGGAGCTGTGCATCACCGGGTACACCTGCGGGGATCTGTTCTGGCAGGAGCTGCTGTTGGATCAGGCCAGAGAGCAGCTGTTTAAGATTGCGGAGCATACGGCTGGAAAGAGCGGGATCGTCTTTGTGGGACTTCCTGTGATGCACAATGGGAAGCTTTATAACGCGGCGGCAGCTGTGAGTGATGGCAAAGTCTTAGGTCTGGTGCCAAAGACTTATATTCCCAATTACAACGAATTTTATGAGGCAAGGTATTTTACCCCGGGTATGCAGGAAACAGTGGAGGTATGTCTGGCAGACCAGATTGTTCCCATGGGCACAAAGCTTCTTTTTCAGACACCGGCTATGCCGGAGCTTCGCATTGCGGCGGAGATCTGCGAGGATCTGTGGACGCCCAGGCCTCCCAGCATCTCCCACGCGTTGGCCGGAGCCAATCTGATGGTGAATCTGTCGGCCAGCGATGAGACCACTGGAAAGAATCATTATCGGAGAGAACTGGTGAAGGGGCAGTCCGCCCGCCTGATCTGCGGTTACGTCTACGCCAGCGCCGGAGATGGGGAATCCACC
>CABQGZ010000457.1 GCA_902463835.1 uncultured Lachnospiraceae bacterium | reverse complement strand
GAGCGTCTGGCTACGGACCAGAAGGCCGGGGGTTCGAATCCCTCACGGCGTGCCACCCCGGAACCGTTGTTCTGCAACGGCTTCGGGGTTTTGCTTTACCCGAAAAAGCAAGGAAAATCTTCCAGAGTTCTAACACATTTCTAACGTGTTAGACATTGGGTCAGCTTGTCCGCCAGACCTTGCTTGCGGGCGCTATCCAGATGCCCGTAAATATTGGCAGTGGTCTGAATGTCGCTGTGCCCCATCCATTCCTGAACATCTTTCAGGCTGCATCCTTGATTCAACAGGAGACTTGCACAACTATGCCGCAGTTCGTGAAAACGAATATGCGGCAAGTTGTTCTTCTTGAGGATTTTCAGAAAATGGTGCGTCACATAGTCCGGCTCAAATGGTGTGCCGTCAGGCCATTTGAAGATGTAATCACTTTCCTGATAGGCACGGCCAAACTGTCGACGATTTTCTTCCTCCTCTGCTTTGGCGGTGAGGAAGATGCTGCGGGCTTCGGCGGTCAGTGGGAAGCTGCGTCGGCTGCTCTGCGTTTTGGTCTTATCCTTCTCAATGCGCGTCATCATCTTGCAGACGGTGTGCCGAATCAACAGACAGTTGTTGTCAAAGTCCACACTATCCCATTTCAAGCCCAGAACCTCACTGCGGCGCAGACCGTACAAGGCGGTTATCTTAACCAGCGGGAGCATGGGGTCATCCTTCATCACATCAAATAGCCTTTGCAGCTGTTCAGCGCTGTAAAAGGCGGCTTCATAGCGGTCATGACGGGGAAGCTCCACATAGTCACAGGGATTATTGGCTATCAGACCATCCTTTACCGCTTCTGACAGCGACTGGCGGATGATGTTACGATGATGGCGCAAAGTCTTTGCAGACAGACCTCCTTTGCCATCCAAACGGCCACTATTGGCCTTTTCATCGAAGTAGCTTTGCAGGACTTTTACGGTACAACCGCGCAGCGTCAGACCGCTGGCATCGAAGTAGGGGAGTATGTGCTTTTCTGCTGTATGCAGATAGCCCAAATAGGTAACCTCATCCACACGGCGCTGCACACAGGTTAGCCAGTGGCGGATACAATCAGACAGCCGCATATCGGAAACGGGGAGTGACGCTTTCTGCATTTCCTCCGCCAACTTTTCACGAAGAAGTTGTTCGGCTTTACGCTTGTTGCCCTTCACCGTCAGGCCAGTGGCAATCCAACGCTGTTTACGCTTACCGCTCACCATGTCATTCAGAACAATATAGAATTTTCCATTTTTAGTTTGCAGACTTCCGGTCATGATTTTCTCCTTTCATTCGGTAGTCTGCTGTTATCGTTTTGCCCAACCATATAGCGGGCGGAGTTAAGATACATTATCACGCTTGATTTGGGTATGCGGATAGCCCGGCCAATTCGCTTTGCGCCAATCTCGTGCCGGTTAACCAACTCATAGGCGGCATTAAGACCAATATTCAGCGCTTCTGCCAGTTGCTTTACGGTCAGTACATCGGGATAGTTGTTCAGCATCACTGCACACCTCCCTTAAAACGGCTCGTTGCCATTGTTGGGGAGCATTTCCCAGATGCCGTCATTGATACGGCGAAGGAACGCTGCATAGCTGGCTGGTTCCTCCAATTGCACGACGGGATACTGCTTCTCAAGGGGAATGTTGCTGACGATAAACACCCGCGTGTAACACGCCACACGGTCAGCGTAACGGCTGGGCAGCATGAGCGGGTATACGTCGAGGTAGTTCAGCATATCAGCCAGCGGCAGGCTGGAACGGAACTCGTCAAACACAAGGACGGGTTCACTTTTATAACCGTCGAACGGATGCTTGTAGTTGGTCACGCGATATACGTTTTCGTCGCCGTATTCGTCCAGAATGCTGCGGGTCTTTCCAACGCCGGTAGTACCGTGAATATAACGAACCTTCAAGTCAGTGCGGCGCAGACGACGGTACTTGTCCTCTAATAATGCTTGTCGTGTCTGCTGTATGCGGGGAAGGTGATTCAGCGCAGAGGGATAAGCGCGAAGAATTTCTACATCGGATGCCCCATCTTCAATCATGGCGAGGATCGCTTCCGACTGCTTCACACGCCGATCGGATTCAGCAGGAAGTTCACCGGATTCCTCAAATGTATCAGGGAGGTTAGTATCTGCTTTATCCGTTTCGCGGTGCTTGCCCTCCTTGCGGATATAGTCACGGTTTTCGCGGTGTGTACCACGGGCATCCTCAATGTGTGCGCCATAGAAACGCTGCTGCATAGTTTGGAACAGTACAGCATTTCTGAATGCGGCATACAGATGGGTATGCAGTGTCCCTTGCTGGCCTACTTCATCGCACATACACCAGTACAGGCAGCCGGACAGCCCGGATAAAATGCTCCTGATGGTGTCATGTGTGAAGCCCTTGTCAATGGGATTATTGATGGTGATTTGATACTTGCGATATGCGGCGCTTCTGGCCATAGAAAAAACTCCTTTCGAACTCGGCGAACCATCTCCTTTCCAAAACAATTTATCATGTCTTACCTTCCCTGGCGTATGTTTTGCCAGCTGGCGACACTACTTCATCCAAATACAATACGATGATTCATTTATTGTGTACACAACTTACAGCGATGCACAGGGGGTAATACTTGCCCCTGTGCTGACGCCGCCGCGGGGCAAATGCCCACCGCGTGCGGCGTTATTTTTTCTTCGCCTCCCTGCTTTTGATAATCGCGTCACCAAGCTTTTCGCCCAGTGCTTCACCGACAAGAAAGCCAGTCAATGTCATACCGGCAGCAGCAGCCAGTTTTTTCAATGCAGCTTTTTCTTCCGGGGTCACGCGGATGCTAATGGATTCGGTACGCTCTTTTGGATTTACATTCATGTCATTGTCTCCTCGTTCATTCCATTATAACGTCGATACACCATGTAACGACATCATAACATGGCGTTATTTCGTTGTCAAGCGTAAAATACAAGGCGGTAGGGTGAGGGGGTGGGCAAAGCGCGAAGCTACACACGCTCATTGCAGGCGCTCTGCGCGGCTATCACCGTACTTGGCAACATGAGTGTCTACTTCGATGGAGGATGGTGCAGCAAGGCCGAGTTGCTCACGCGAGCCGCTTTGCGGCTTCGCCGCAAGTTGCTCTCGCGTATCTTCGAACTACAACCTGCACCGCAAGAAAAAACAGGATGCCCGCATAGGGCATCCTGTCAACGATAACAGCAGACGGTTTCTAACGTTTTTCTAACAAATTTTATTTTTTCTGGATTTGTTGCAGCTTCAGGGGTGGTGACTGATTCCGGCGATAAAACACCCGAAACCATTGTAAATACACGGTGTTCGAAGGAATTAGACGGGACAGGGCGGGATTGCTCGTGAGAAAATAACAGCGGCTACGGACCAGAAGGCCGGGGGTTCGAATCCCTCACGGCGTGCCAAAAAGACCCGAAACCGTAACGGTTCATGTTCATAGGTACACAATGTGACCTATGGGGCAAACCGGACGGTACAGGGCAACAAAGAAGCAAGGTAAGAACTTATAGTTTTTACCTTGCTTCTTTGTATTGTTACCATTATAGGCTTTCGGCATCTTATCCGAAAAAACATGCTAACCCTTGGCAATAGCTATACAGTTTAGGAAAATAATCAACGCCCGCACTATTTCCGCTTTCGTCAGATGAATAGACCTCAATTTGTACCCCAATGCGATTTGCGCCCATCGCATTGAATTGTTTCATAACTTGGAGCTTCATACCCTCCATAACAGAAACAATTGTCATAACAGCAGCAATTCCAATGAAGATAGACAGAATGGTTAGTGTAGCCGGAATATTCCCGTGGCGGGGCAAGGCTTTTTTTAAGCGGTAGAAGTGGAT
>CABQGZ010000456.1 GCA_902463835.1 uncultured Lachnospiraceae bacterium | reverse complement strand
ACACTAAGCTCGCAGTCCGATTCTCGATCTGCTCGCTAAGTGCCGACGTCTTGCAAGGGTCTGACATGGGGATGTCCTTGTTCCCAGGCTGTGTTACTGATCATCCTAGTGTCTATTACATATTTCCAGCATCCAAAACTAATGCAACTAGCTTTCTTCCGTCTCTGGATCCGGGTCATTTAAATATTTTTCTAGAATTTTTTCATAGGAAATATCATCGCCTATCCCTCATTTCCTATTCACATTACTGAGATTACATCCCCAGCAGATACCGGTACAGTCCTTCATACCTTCCGGTAGAGGCCTTCCAGGAATAATCATTTGCCATTCCCCGGTCTACGATCTGATTCCAGAAACGCTTCCTCTCGAAATACACCTTCTTGGAATAATTGATCACATCCAGCATCTCGTGGGCATTGTAGTTGGCAAAGGAGAAGCCGTCTCCTGTATTCTCATACTCGTTATAGGGATGCACTGTGTCCTTCAATCCGCCCGTCTCCCGCACAATGGGAACCGTGCCGTAGCGGAAGGAGATCATCTGCGTCAGCCCGCAGGGTTCAAACAGTGATGGCATCAGGAATGCGTCGGCCGCCGCATACAGCTTGTGGGCCAGATCGTCGGAATAACAGATGTTGGCCGATACATTTCCCGGATATTTCCAGGCGTAATGGCGGAACATGTTCTCGTATTTGCCTTCTCCGGTACCAATCACCACCACCTGGGTGAACTCATCCACAATCTGCTCCATAACACATTCGATCAGATCCAGTCCTTTCTGATCCGTCAATCTGGAGATCAGGCCGATCATATATTTCCTTTTATCTACGGTAAGTCCCAGCTCCTCCTGAAGGCTGACCTTATTCTTCCACTTTTTCTTGCGGAAGGTCACTGCGTCATAGTTCGCATAGATCTTTTCATCCGCCGCAGGATCGTACACCGTATAGTCAATGCCGTTCACAATGCCCTGCATATCCAGACGTCTTGCATACATCAGGCCGTTTAAGCCCTCTCCATAGTAATCGGTCTGAATTTCATTTGCATAAGTATCGCTGACTGTGGTGATATAATCCGCATACACAAGTCCGCCCTTCAACATGTTTGCTCCCTGGTTGAACTCCAGCTTATCCGGCGTAAACAAGCTTGCCGGCAGTCCGCTTAAGCCCTGAATGGTCTTTACATCCCACACTCCCTGGAACTTCAGGTTGTGAATGGTCATGACAGACTTGATTCCACGGAAAAATTCGGAAGCCGCAAATTCTGTCTTCAGATACACTGGAATCAGTCCGGTCTGCCAGTCGTGGCAGTGAATGATATCCGGCCGGAATCCGATCACCGGCAGTATGGAGAGAACCGCTTTGTCAAAAAAGATAAACTTCTCAATATCTCCCCGCATATCGCCATAGGGCAGAAAGGTATTAAAGTAGTCCTGATTGTCGATGAAATAGTAGGTGATACCCTCATACTGATATTTCATCACTCCCACATATTTCTCCGGAATATAGGAACCTGCCCCCATGTAAAAATGTGTCACATATTCAAACTGATTTCTCCATTTTTCAGGAATGCAGCTGTAATTGGGAATTACAACACGCACATCCCACTCCTTTTTGTCAAGCTCCTTGGGCAGTGCGCCGCACACATCCGCAAGTCCTCCGGTCTTGATAAAAGGTACGCATTCTGATGCTACAAACAAAACATTCTTCATCTTCCAATTCCCCCGTATCTGTTATATTAATTCCAATGCCTGCGCAAGATCAGCAATGATGTCATCCACATTCTCAATCCCTACCGACAACCGGATCAGATCCGGTGCAACGCCCGCTTCCACAAGCTGTTCGTCCGTCAGCTGTCTGTGTGTATGGCTGGCCGGGTGAAGCACACAGGTTCTCGCGTCCGCCACGTGGGTGACGATTGCAACAAGATTTAATTTATCCATGAATCCCACGGACACATCTCTGCCACCCTTCAGGCCAAAGGCAATGACGCCGCAGGTTCCATTCGGCATATATTTCTGAGCCAGACTGTAATATTTATTATCTGCCAATCCGGCATAATTTACCCATGCAACTTTTTCGTGTTTCTGTAAAAATTCAGCCACCTTCAAAGCGTTCTCACAGTGACGCGGAACTCTCAGATGAAGGGTCTCCAGTCCTACGTTCAGTAAAAATGCATTCTGCGGCGACTGTATGGAGCCCAGGTCCCGCATCACCTGCACCGTTGCCTTGGTAATAAAAGCCCCTTTTCCAAATTTTTCCGTGTAGACAATTCCGTGATAAGAGGGATCCGGTTTCGTCAGTCCTGGAAAACGATCCGCATGCTTCTCCCAGTCAAAGTTACCGCTGTCCACAATACAGCCGCCCACACACATGGCGTGACCATCCATGTATTTTGTGGTGGAGTGGGTCACGATATCTGCTCCCCACGCAAAGGGCCGGCAATTGACAGGCGTCGGAAATGTATTGTCAACGATCAGCGGAACACCGTGGGAATGGGCGATGCGGGCAAATTTTTCAATATCAAGGACCACAAGCGCCGGATTGGAGATGGTCTCCGCAAACAATGCTTTCGTGTTGGGCCTGAATGCCTTTGCAATCTCCTCCTCAGACGCGTCCGGATCCACGAAGGTACAGTCGATCCCCATCTTTTTCATGGTCACAGAAAACAGATTGAAGGTTCCGCCATACAGCGTGGAGGACGCTACAAAATGGTCGCCTGTCTCACAGATATTGAATACTGCGTAGTAATTAGCCGCCTGCCCGGAGGAGGTGAGCATGCCTGCCACGCCCCCTTCCAGCTCTGTGATTTTCTCAGCCACCGCATCGTTGGTAGGATTCTGAAGCCGGGTATAAAAATAACCGCTGTCCTCCAGATCAAAGAGCCTTCCCATCTGATCGCTGTTGTCATACTTGAAGGTCGTGCTCTGGTAGATGGGCAGGATCCTTGGTTCTCCTTTGGCGGGATGCCATCCCGATTGTACGCATTTTGTTTCTATTCTGTAGTTCTGGTCCATAATGATATATTGCCTCCTGATTCATTAAAATATTTCTTAGCCAGCGATTCCACCATATTCTGATAGAGCACACGGCATTCTTCTTTCTCATCTTTCTCAATCAGCCTGATACACGGCGACAGGTACTCCTGCCAGATCTCCCGGTAGATTCGGCTGCTCTCCGGCTCCCGGTTGATATGCTTTACAATGGTGGGTGCCACGTCATAGTAATACCGCACAAGGGCTTCCCCATCTTCTGTCCCCGCAAGGTAACCATCCCGGTACTCCCGCAAAAGCTCCAGTTCATAACAGTCATCCGGCTTGCCCAGGCTCTGGCAGACTGCCGTTGTGATATAGCAGTACCGCTTTTTGAAGCCACCGTTGATTGTTTCAAAGGTGGAGGATTTCAGATTTGTCTTTGGGAACCGCTCCTTCCACTGGCACAGCAGTTCTTCGGTGAGAAGCGGGCCGGAAGTCTTGTTATGGTCAAGCAGCGCAGGATTCACATAGATCACAATGCCCATGTTATAGTTCATCAACGCTTCTTCCTGCTGTCTCTTATTCTTCTTTCCTTCCAACTCCTCGCCAGCCTTGGCGACGAATTCCGCAGCCAACTCCTGGATCAGCTGTTTTGGCTTATCGCTGGCAAGATAAGCGTCCTCGATGGCGTCCATGGTGTCTCCATGCTCTTTCTCGTAGGCTCGGAATCGCTCCTCATACACGCCCTTTTTAAAATCCTTCAGGGGATCTCCTATGTTCAAAAGCATCCTGGGGAAACCCTCAAGCGCTTTCTTTGGGTGTATATATTCCATGTAGTATCCTCCTCGTATAATAAGTTTGTAAGCAAGAAAAACAGCTTACAGACTTATTCTT
>CABQGZ010000455.1 GCA_902463835.1 uncultured Lachnospiraceae bacterium | reverse complement strand
CCCGATGACGACGCACCTCCGCAAGCTCCCGGTTCAGCTGCGCAATCCGGTTCTTTACAAAACGCCGGTCCATCTCCAGCTTCTTCTCTCCCGGTCCTCTTGTTCCGATACCGCCGCCCAGACGGCTCAGGGACTTTCCAAGGCCAGCCAGACGGCTGAGACGGTATCTAAGCTGCGCCAGCTCCACCTGAATCTTTCCCTCGCTGGTGGAGGCTCTCGCCGCAAAGATATCAAGAATGATCAGCGTGCGATCCATCACCTTGGTATCCAGCACATCCTCCATGTTCCGTATCTGAGCTGGCGTCAGCTCATCGTCACAGACGATGCCGGTGGCGTCCGTGGCGATCAGAAGACTTCGAATCTCCTCCAGCTTCCCGGTTCCCACATAGGTGCCGGGATGGATGGTCTCCCGTTTCTGCAGGACGGTGCCCACCACTTCGGCGCCCGCCGTGTCCACAAGATCCGCAAGCTCCGCCAGAGAATCCTCAGCGTCGTCTCCATCCTGGAAGCTGACGCCCACCAGGATGACGCGCTCCCTCAATTCTTCTATTTCAAATGCTTCTGCCATAGTCTCTTTCTCCTCACTGGCCATTCGGCCTTTTCCTGCCACAAATATGGTCTCATTATATCATGATTGCTCCAAAAAAGAAAATAAAATCTTGACAAAATTGACGCAGCTTTGTAAAAATGCCTGACTGCACTTTCACAAAACTGCGTCTCCTTATCTTATATTTCCCATTTTATGACCACCTTGAACAGATCTCCGTCCACCGTCACCTCCAGGGTTCCCTTCATGGCCTCCGTAAAGCTCTTGGCAATGGCTAGCCCAAGACCGGACCCCTCCGTGGTTCTGGAAGAATCTCCCCGGACGAACCGCTCGGTGATCTCCTCCCCGCTGACATTAATTTCCTGGGCGGATATATTTTTCAACACAATGCTGACATACCGACCGGCCATTGTCCGTCTCCCTCCTGCCGCATCATAAGCTTTCGCTTCATCGCCGCCGGATACCGGACATTCTTCCGCTTCCTCCACCGTAACCTCAATATATACCCGGCTGTTTTCCATGGCATACTTCTCAATATTGAGAAAGAGATTCTCGAATACGCGCCATGTCTTCTGATTATCCAGCAGCAGTGTCACTCGTTCCTCGGGCAGCTTCCACTTTACAGACAGGCCCATGTCGCAAAACCGGTTCTCATGCTCCACGCAGACCTGCTTCAGCAGGTTTATCACATCCACCTCCATCAGATCCAGCTTGATGGTGTTGCTGGTGGCTTTGCTCACTTCAAAGAGATCCTCCACCAGCACCTTGAGCCGCAATGATTTCTTTTCCAGCACCTCGATGTAAGCTGCCCGCTGCTCTTCAGTAAGATCCGGGCTCTTCAGAAGCTCCACGTAGGTGGTGATGGCCGTCAGCGGCGTCTTCAGATCATGGGAGACATTGGTGATCAGCTCCGCCTTCATCCGCTGGCTTTTTACCTCCTCCTCCACAGCCCTGGAAAAACCTTTGCGTATCTTGACAAATTCTGACTTAAAGGATTCAAATACTCCCCAGTCACTCTCATCCTCGAAGGCCAGATCTCCCTGGGCAATGTGCTCTGTTGCACGCATCAGCGACTGGTAATTCTTCTGTATCTCCTCGTACTGCTTTTTCAGAACGAAGAACAGTGCCAGCGAGTAGGCTGCCAGGGCAAAAATGCCGAAAAACCAGAAGAAGGACAACACAGCCAACACCAAAAAATTCAATATTACAACCATTCGAATTGTCTTTATGGTCTTATCACTGAAATCCACATGGGAAATCTCATATTTTACCTTGTTCCAGCGCCGCCTGCACCAGCCGATGCCCTTGGTGCCTATCAGATAGATCAGACTGTACTGACGAAGATAATTCTTAAGTCCCAGCGTAAACAACGGCCGAATAAATATCAGGCACAGATACCATGCTCCGTACATGGCTCCAACCACCGCAAAGAATTCCACAAGCTTCACAATCTGTTCCAACCGCCCTGTCATAACGACCTCTGGAAAACCTTTGCCCCCGAACTGCTCCATATAATGAATATTCAGCTCTGCAAAGGTAAACGTCTGCGGAGCCAGACAACATATGCCAATCACGGCTGCCTCCATCAGATACCAGGAACCTTTTCGGTTGTAATCTATTGTCCCACGCCAGATCTTATTGCTGGTCAGAACAATCGCCAAAAGTACCAGCGCCGCCAGTGTTCCCACATACAGTACCCCGCTTCCGCAGATTAAGTAGCTTTGCATCCTCTGCCAGTAATCCAGATGCCATTCCTCCACGGATAACAGATCCATATCCTTTGGAATTGCATATACCACCTTAAAGTTCCTGGGGATCACGCTTCCCGATTCTCTGTCAGTTCTATGATCCCACTCTTCTTCCCCCTCCCCTTCTGTAACACTGATCTTTCTGGACATCTGGAGCATTGCCTTTATAATCTCATTTTCATAGCCGTCACTGCTCCAGACATTCTCTATGGACAATTCGCCATTCTCATCATACTGCATGGTGAAATAGCTCTGATAGTTGTCCCGCAGTCCTGCCATCTGGCCGTCGTTCAACAGCGCTTCCAGGTTGCGGGAAGTATTCTTGGTGCTCTTTGTCTCTGTCACCGCATAATAGTCAATGCTATTGCGGTAATCTTCAAAGCCCTCCGCCCACAGCTGCATTACGTGCTGTACCTCTTCTGGGTATGTTCTGTCTGTTTCCGCATTTTCATAATACAGCACATAGCTGCCCTGACATAACTGATTCATCAGCTGAAAATTAATATCTCCCCGTTTACTCTCTTCCTTCTGCCTCTCAAATTCCTTTTCACCATCTGCTCCGATCTTGGGAAATATGCATAGATTGCATATCGTAAATAGCAAAACTGCAATCAGGGCAACCAAGCCCCGCATCCTACGACTTTTTTTCAATTTTGTATCCAACACCCCACACCACCTTTAAATATTTTGGTTCTCTCGGATTAAGCTCTATCTTATCCCGGATATTTCTAACGTGTACCATGATCGTATCTGTATTGATCGCCTTTTCGTTCCAGACTCTCTCGTATATCTCATCTGCCGAAAACACCCTGCCCGGATTCTTCATCAGAAGAGCCAGAATCTTGAATTCAATCGGGGTCAGTCTGGCCGGTTTGCCGTCCACAAACACCTCCACCGTATCCTCATTCAGTTCCAGGCCTCCGTTGATATGAACCCTTTCATTCTGCTTCTTTTCTGATTCCTTGCTCTTGAATCTGGTGTATCGGCGAAGCTGGGAATTCACTCTGGCCATCAGCTCCAATGGGGTAAAGGGCTTTGTCACATAATCGTCCGCACCAATATTTAAGCCCACCACCTTGTCTGTCTCCTCCGATTTGGCAGAGAGCATGATCACGGGAAATTCATATTTCTCCCTGAGCTTTACGGTCATCTTGATTCCATCCATTCGAGGCATCATAATGTCCACAATCGCCAGATCAATGGGTGCAGTCTCTAAAATCTCCAGCCCTTCTACGCCATCCTTTGCCTTGTGCACCTGATACCCCTGACTTCTTAAAAATATCTCTATTCCATCTCGTATTTCTTTGTCGTCCTCCACAATTAAAATGTGGTACTGGCTGTGATTGATCGGTTCCATGTCTGTGCTCCTTTTGTTAAATTAAGGTCATTTTTAAAGAAACATAGCGCTTCTCATTGTTCATCCCTCCTGTTTTCCTCACTTGTATCCATATTTGATACTATACCTCATAAAACGAAAAAATGACTGTAGAAATTTCAAAAGATTTTCCAAAGAAAATGAGGATTTAGCGCAACAGTTCAGCCATAGCCAACAAAACGGGCGAATCATGCTCGCATG
>CABQGZ010000454.1 GCA_902463835.1 uncultured Lachnospiraceae bacterium | reverse complement strand
CTTCAGCGTGGTAGCTGTGAAGGCGCCGGGCTATGGCGACAGAAGAAAAGCAATGCTTGAGGATATCGCAATCTTAACAGGCGGCCAGGTAATCTCCGAGGAGCTTGGTCTGGATCTGAAGGAAGCAACTCTGGATATGCTGGGACGCGCAAAATCCGTGAAGGTTCAGAAGGAAAATACCGTTATCGTGGACGGCGAAGGCGACAAGGATGCCATCAATGCGAGAATCAATCAGATCAAGGGTCAGATTGAGGAGACCACATCTGATTTCGACCGCGAGAAGCTTCAGGAGAGACTTGCCAAGCTGGCAGGCGGCGTAGCTGTGATCCGTGTAGGCGCAGCAACTGAGACCGAGATGAAGGAGAGCAAGCTTCGTATGGAGGATGCACTTGCAGCCACAAGAGCAGCCGTAGAGGAAGGCATCATCGCAGGCGGCGGTTCCGCATACATCCATGCAGCCAAGGATGTGGCGAAGCTGGCAGAGGAACTGGATGGCGATGAGAAGACAGGCGCTAAGGTGATCCTGAAGGCCCTGGAAGCTCCGTTGTACTACATCGCAGCGAACGCAGGTCTGGAAGCAGCCGTTATCATCAACAAGGTGAGAGAGTCTGAGCCAGGCGTTGGCTTTGACGCATACAAAGAAGCATATGTAGATATGGTAGAGGCAGGTATTCTGGATCCGGTGAAGGTTACCAGAAGCGCTCTGCAGAACGCAACCAGCGTGGCTGCAACTCTGCTTACTACAGAGTCTGTCGTTGCAAACATCAAAGAGGATACACCCGCAATGCCCGCCGGCGGCGGAATGGGCGGAATGATGTAAGATAACAGTTCAGTCATAACTGATATGATGGGCGAATCATGCTCGCATGAATGAGCACATCATGTCTGTTATGAGCGGAGCGCCCGATTATGAGCAAAAAGAGTTGCGAAGCAACGGAGAGCACCGTAGGTGCGGTTTTGCGAATGGCGCGTCTGAACTGTTATCGTGACTCGCTGGTAACCCAATGTTTGGCGTGTCTGAACTGTTATCGTGACTCGCATCACAGCTCGCATAAAAGAGCCATTACAGGAAGAAAATCTTGTAATGGCTCTCTTTTAATCAGAAAAAGCAATCGATTATTTCAACAGCATATCCATCAGATATCCATACACATCTTCATTCTGGAGTCGCCAGTTCTGGCAGATGGCCTCTGCCTGATCCCGGTTGTCTACCCGGATTGTCAGGTCAATGAGCGGAGTCTCCCGATCCTTGATCTGACAGCGGGCGGCATATTCTTTTCCCACCGTCTTATAATAGTCCGCCAGGATGTGGACGTCCTTTTTCAGCTCCATCTGGTTTTCCGTAAGGTAGGAGACCACATCTTCCTTGATTGCCTCGGAGATCTTGTCCGGGAAGTAGGAGAGAGTCTCCCGTCCCGCGGGCAGGATGTGGTAATACGTGTTGTTGTGAGTAGATTCCGTCCGGATCAGCTCAGCAGAGATCAGCTCGCTGATGGCCTGCTGCAGTGTAAAGTAGGAAGTGTATTCCTTGCCCAGGATAAAGTCGGAAATCTGGGTGTTGGACAGGGGAAAATCTACCCGGTCCAGCATGTATAGGACGATTAGTTTGTATTGTGTCAAGGCTTCTGCCATAAGAGAATTCCTCCCAAAAAATTGCTGTGTCACTGGCTGAAAGACTTTCCTTGGTAGGAATGCTTTTCGGCCATTGTTTTGTGTAGTTGATTCAATACGTGGTGTTTGTTTGTGCTCCACATGGGGCCGGCCAGGAGCTTTTTGGGGCCGTCGCCGGTGAGACGGTGGATGATGACCTCTGGCGGCAGGTGTTCGATGCAGTCGCAGATGAGATCGCAGTATTCATTGAGTTCCAGCAGGTGGAAGGGATGCGCCAGGTAGTAATCGTACAGGTCCGTATCCGTTAGGATGTGGAGTAATTGTAATTTTATTCCGTCGATTCCAAGGTGGGCCAGATAGTCTACGGTCGCAAGCATCTGAGGCTTGGACTCGCCCGGAAGACCCAGGATCACATGGACTATGACAGGGAGAGCAATAGCTTTCAGGCGCAGGACGGCGTCCTCAAAACAGGAGAGGGTGAAACCACTGCGGATGAGGCGGCTGGTCTTTTCATGGATGGTCTGAAGTCCAAGCTCTACCCAGACGGGCTTGATCTTGTTCAGCTCATCCAGAAGATCAAGCACCTCCTGGGAAAGACAGTCTGGCCGGGTAGCGATGGAGAGAACCACCACGTCAGGATGCCGGATGGCGGCAAAAAATATCTGCCGAAGGTAGGAGATGGGGCCGTAGGTGTTGGTGAATGCCTGAAAATAGGCGATAAACTTCCTACAGCTTCGCTTCTGGATCAGCTGCTGTCTGGCGGCCTCAATCTGGCATGTGATCCTGTACTCCGGCGTTGTGTAATCTGCCTGAGCCTGGCCGGGGAAGAGGGGGGTGGCAAAATCACCGGAGCCCCCGCGGCTGCAAAAGATACAGCCGCGGGTATCCAGGGTGCCGTCCCGGTTGGGACAGGTGAGGCCTGCGTTCAGGGAGAGCCGGTATACTTTTTCTCCAAATTGTTCCTTCAGATAATAATCCAGGGAGTGGTAGGGCTTTTCGGCCCATTTGGTGCGCGGCCCAGAGCTGCTGTATTCAGACATTGTTTGCTCCATCACTTCTTGATATTTGCTTTCACAGCCTGGCTGACCACCTGGGCTACCTGTGGGTCAAAGGCCTCCGGCATGATGAAATCTTCGTTCAGCTTTTCTTCAGGTACAAGTCCTGCGATGGCCTTGGCAGCGGCAAGCTTCATCTCCTCGGTGATCTGGGTGGCACGGCCCTCCAGCGCGCCTTTAAAAATACCTGGGAAGGCGACCACATTGTTGACCTGATTGGGAAAATCGCTGCGTCCGGTACCAACCACCCTGGCGCCGGCAGCTTTAGCCACGTCCGGCATGATCTCAGGTACCGGGTTGGCCATGGCAAAGAGAATGGCGTCCTTGTTCATGGAGGAGACCATCTCGGGGGTTACGATTCCGGGAGCGGAGACGCCCACGAAGATATCGGCGCCCTTCATGGCGTCGGCCAGTGTTCCGGTCTGATTTTCAAGGTTTGTAACTTCCGTCATCTTTTTCTGCATCCAGTTTAAGCCTGGATAATCTTTGCCGATGATGCCCAGACGATCACACATGGTCACATGACGAAAGCCGTAGGTCAGGAGCAGCTTTGTGATGGCGACACCGGCGGAACCGGCGCCGTTCACCACTACCCGGCAGTCTTCCTTTTTCTTGCCGGTGACTTTTAAAGCGTTGATGATTCCGGCCAGCACTACGATGGCTGTGCCGTGCTGGTCATCGTGAAAGACCGGAATGGACAGGGTCTCCTTTAAACGCTCCTCGATCTCGAAGCAGCGTGGGGCGGAGATATCCTCCAGGTTGATCCCACCGAAGCCGGGTGCCATCCAGGTGACAGCCTTGATAATCTCCTCGGTGTCCTGGGTGTCAAGGCAGATTGGGATGGCATTGACGCCGCCGAATTCTTTGAACAGGACGCATTTCCCTTCCATGACGGGCATGGCAGCTTCGGGACCGATATTTCCAAGTCCCAGAACGGCGCTGCCGTCGGAAACCACAGCCACGGTGTTGGCTTTCATAGTGTATACATAGACATCCTCGGGATTTTTAGCAATCTCTTTGCAGGGTTCGGCAACGCCCGGCGTGTAAGCTAAGGCCAGATCCTCCCGGGTATTTACATGCGATTTTGCAGTGATTTCCAGCTTCCCGTTCCATTCCCTATGTAAAAAGAGCGCTTTTTCACTTGTATTCATCTGTTTTTCTCCTTCATTTTTTATTAATATCTACATCATAACATTAGAATTTTGCTA
>CABQGZ010000453.1 GCA_902463835.1 uncultured Lachnospiraceae bacterium | reverse complement strand
CTGGAGAAGCCTCGAATCAACCAGATGATTCTGAAAATGCTCAGCCCGGCGGCGGAGGTTCCGGTTCCGGAAAGCAGAAAACCTCGGAATCCGAAAAAGGAAGAATTCCGCACCAACAGACAGACGGCGTCAGTGCCCCTGTCGGCGGTTCCGTCACGAAAAATTCCGGGTATCAGCGCGAGCAATATGACCGTGCAGCCTCGGATATCGAACGGATCCTGGACAATATGGCGGAAAAAGCTGCCTGCGAGGAACTGGAGAGCGAACGCATACGGGAACTGAATGAAGCTGCGCAGAGTATTTCCTATGGAGATATCCACAGCGGCGTCAATATCCGCGTAAACCGCATTGCATCCGTTGACCCGGAACTTGTGGAACAATACGATGCGATCTGCAATCCGCTCATCAGCATTTCCCAGCAGCTCCAGAAAAGTCTCCTGCGACAACTCAAGGAGAACCGGCGCGGCGGCAAACAGACCGGCCTCATTATGGGGCGGCGTCTGGATGCGCACGCTTTATGTCGAAATGACGGCAAGGTGTTTTATAAGAACAACCTGCCCAATGAAATTCCCGAGCTTGCAGTGGGACTTCTTTTGGATGAGTCCGGTTCTATGTGCTCCTGCGACCGCTGCACTTACGCCAGAGCGGCAGCCATCATCCTATACGACTTTTGTGAAAGCCTTGAGATTCCTGTTATGGTATATGGTCACTCGACCGATTGCTATGACGGAAAAAATTCGGTTGAGCTTTACTCCTATGCCGAGTTCAACGGTTTTGACAATGACGATAAGTACAGACTGATGGACATCAGCGCCCGCGGCAGCAATCGTGACGGAGCGGCACTGCGCTATGTGGCAGAGGCGCTTTCCAAGCGATCCGAAGCTGTAAAGATTCTTATCCTGGTATCGGACGGTCAACCTGCCGATACCGGCTATTACGGTACGGCCGCTGAAGAGGATCTGCGCGGAATCAAGCAGGAATATCAACGCAAAGGCATACTCTTTGTTGCCGCCGCAATCGGCAACGATAAGCAGAATATTGAGAGGATCTACGGAGATTCCTTCCTCGATATTACTGACTTAAATCAACTGCCCACGAAGCTGACCGGTGTGGTCAAGCGTCATATTCGGGTATAAACACATCAAGATATAACAAAACGATGGGCAGCTGGTGATGACACACGGTTGCCCATCTGTTTTTCAGAAAGGAACATCATTATGCATTTCAAAACACTGGTGACCGTGAACATGCCGACTGTGGAAGAAGATCCGCACGAAAATGCTGCGGTCGTACAATCCATCGAATTGCTGCAGGCCAGAAAAGATGATTTGGCTAAGGACATTATGGCGGAACTGACTCTGTGCTCTCTTATGGGAAGAACAACGAATTTTGCACGCCAACTGGTGGGCGCAGTAGAAGAAGTTATGACACCATACAGTACCGAACCGCCGGAAGAATACAAGGAATTTGCTGATATGACCGAGGAGCTGAAAGCCGACTACGCAAAGTCCGTCGACTGCTTGAAACTTCCAAACGGAAAGATCGTTGAATGCGGAAGTTATCCGTATTTCAGCAAGTACAGCATTGTAGACGGGAAGGTCAGTCAAAACAAGGTCGGTCATCTCCATCATACCAGACGCACGAAGCAATCCCGGAAAATACAGTACCTGCCGAATTGTCCTCGGCAGAAGGCGTATAAGACCTTTGAAAAATATGCCGAAGATTATCGCGGATATGAGTACAACGAGGAAGAAAAGGGATACGGCTTTTATTGCAATCCCAATGCCATGTGGGACTGGTATCAGATCGGCGGAAGATGGCCGGTGACTTTCCTTGTAAAAGCAGACTGTACGGAATACTCTTTCGGGGAAAGAAGCTGGGGCAACTACAGCAAAAAATACCCTGCGCCCGAAGGATATATGTGGGTTTCGGCAGCAAGAAAAAAAGACATCTGCTGGGATATTATGCGGAGCTGGTATATTGCTCAGGATACTGAGCGATACAATAAGCTCAAGGAGGCCTTCCAAAGTGGCAATCTCCCCGATGGGTATTATGGTGAGATTCGAGCAAACGGAATCTTTTGCTATGGCGAGTGCGCCTACGCAAACGGTGAAACCTTGGACGAATACCTTGCCCGTGTAGGAACACCGAAGTCATGGAAGTTTCCCATCGGCGTATCTGATATCGTCGATGCAGACGAATGGCTCAGCAAGAATGACATCAGCATCGGAAAAGAGAGCGGTATCTGGCACGATCAGATCGATACCTATATCGACGATCTTGACGGCGAAGATGTTCTCGTTTCCGTAGACTATCACATTTAAGGAGGTGCTCATATGCTTATAAACAAACCCGGTGCCGAATTTCTGTATAACGGCATCACATACCGTGTCGGTGATGTGATCATCGGCAGCGACCAAAGCGAATATGCCGGCCTTATCGGATCTATCCTTGAGATCCGTGACGGCGACGACAAAGAAACCGAAAACGATACTCCGGACATCTACTGCTCCTTTGAGCCTCCGGCATTACCGGCGGACATTGCGAAAGTGGAAGCTGTGTTCTCGACCCTGTATGACACGCAAAAGACACTGGATGACATCTGTTTCGATATGGTCATTATGGCTCCGGAGATGATTACCGTACCCAGTCAGTCAAAGAAGTTCATCAAGATCTACATACTGAGTGAAGATTGGGCTGTGGACGGTGATACCGGACATTCGTCCAGTATTTATTCGGATCCGCTAGAAGCCAGAGCAAGGCTCAATGAAGCGCTCGGGAAAGAAATCGACTCCAGCTGTCTTTCGGACTGGATCGACACACCGGAATACCAGACAGAGATATCGGAAAACTCCTATGAAGGATGGCTGGATGGATTCTACTGTGAAAGCCATTATGCCATTTCTCTGGAAGAACATAATGTGGTTCTGACACCTTCGATCATCGGAGATGTTGGACGGACCTATCTGGATGCATCCCGGTATGAGGATTTTGCCTCTCAGGTTGAAGAATGGGAGGAAGTCGGCGAGTTATCGGAAGAAGAATATCAGCGGTATCTTGCGGATGTACGCATTCCAAACATGATCGATAAAGGACTGAGTGATACCTATTGGGAGTGCTACTGGGAAGCTGTTTCAGAGGCTGCGCACGCGCTGCTGTGTGAGTATTTGGATAGAAATACGCATTCCGGCACAGAATCCGCAGAAATTGAACCCGGAGGTGAGTCCAAATGAGCATTAAACCCTGGCGCACCTGCGGGTATTGTATATGCTTAGTCGAACTAGGCTTCCGGTCTTCTTCCAAAACACAGGCTTTGCTGGAACATGCACCGAAAACGGTGGATAGTGAAAGGCGGATAATATGGTAGGAAGAAAAAACAAATATGATTCGGCTTGCTACTATGCGGGCAAGAAAATCGGAGGCTGTACAGTTGCAGACGGCGATGCATATGTTGTGCTGATGAATCAATGCAATTATGATGCCGCCCGTGTCCTCCAGGAGTATGCTTATTTCTCGCCGGAATTAAAAGAAATTCTAACCAAGGTTGCAGAAATACAAGCTAAGTCAAATGCTGATATCGGGAGGGTTCATTGTGAAAGAAGAAGCCAGTAATCGTAAACCGCTTACGAGCATCGTTTCCTATCCGGAACGCGGCGAAGGCGGTGACAACCGATACCGCGGAAACTGCTCTCCAAAGCTGATCGAAGACCTTATCGGCTTCTTTAAGCCCAAAGAGATCTGCGATTATATGTGCGGAAGCGGCACAACCAAAGCAGCGGCTGATAAAGTCGGTATCCGCAGTCATCTTTACGATCTGCACAGCGGGTTCGATATTATGAACTGCGATATTCCTGAGCGACCGGAATTTGTATTC
>CABQGZ010000452.1 GCA_902463835.1 uncultured Lachnospiraceae bacterium | reverse complement strand
TTCCGGAACTGCGGAAGGAGTATGGTTTGCTGGTGGTGGGTATCGGCAACAATCGGTTCCGGGCACAGGTGTATGAGAAGGCGAAAGCCCTTGGCTTTGCTTTTCCCAATATCGTTGCGCCCAGCGCCTATATCAGTCCGTATTCCAAGATGGGATACGGCTGTGTGGTGCTGCAAAACGCTTGTATACAGAATGGTGCGTCCGTAGGCAACGGTGTTTTGCTGAATGCCGGAACGGAAGTCCACTGTGATGCAGCGGTAGGGGACTACGCCCTGATTTACACTAATAGTGTTGTTCGCACAGGCGCAACGGTGGGGAACTTTGCCCGTATCGGTAGCAACTGCACCATCTGCAATCATGCAACCGTGCCGGATGGCGCGGACATTCCGGACTGCACCGCAGTACATTCAGAGGTGAAACAATGAACATTCTAGTTACAGGTGCCAAGGGCATGGTGGGAACCGCCCTTTGTAACAATCTGAAAAACATCCGTGATGGGAAAAACAAGACCCGCCCGGCGCTGAATATTGAAGAAATCTACGAGTATGATCTGGATTCCACCCCGACGGAGCTGGACGAGTACTGCCAGAAAGCAGACTTCGTATTTAATCTGGCAGGCGTGAATCGCCCGGAGAACCCGGAAGACTTCATGAAGGGTAACTTCGGCTTTGCATCTGACCTACTGAACTGCCTGAAAAAGCACAACAACAAGGCGACCATCATGCTGTCCTCGTCCATTCAGGCAACACTGGCTGGACGCTTTGGTAACAGTGAGTACGGCCGGAGCAAGAAGGCTGGCGAGGAGCTGTTCTTCCAGTATGCTCAGGAGACTGGGGCTAAGGTTGCGGTTTACCGTTTTGTCAACCTGATGGGTCACAGCCGCCCTAAGTACAATAGTGCCGTCAGCACCTTCTGCTGGGCGGTTGCCAATGACGAGCCCTTCACTGTCAACGACCGCAGTACCGAGTTGGAACTGCTGTACATCGACGATTTGGTAGAGGGAATGTTTGACCTGCTGGAAGGCAAGGAGCAGCACTGTGAATTTGACGGTGTGGAGACTATTCTGAAAGCAGACGGTCGCTACTGCTGCGTTCCCGTGACCCACAAGGTCACGCTGGGGGAGATTGTGGATCTGCTGCAGGAGTTCAAGGCACAGCCGACTACGCTCATGATGCCGAAAATGCCGGATGGCTCTTTTGCAAAAAAGCTGTACTCCTTGTACCTGACCTATCTGCCTACCGACAAATTCAAGTACGCCCTCAAGATGAACGCAGACGACCGTGGTTCTTTCACCGAACTGGTACACACCGCCGACTGCGGGCAGGTGTCTATCAACATCAGCCGTCCGGGAATCACCAAGGGGCAGCACTGGCACAACTCCAAGTGGGAGCTGTTCATTGTGGTGGCAGGTCACGGACTGATTCAGGAGCGAAACATCAACACCGGCGAAACGGTGGAGTTTGAGGTTTCTGGGGATAAAATTGAGGCTGTCCACATGATTCCGGGCTGGACCCACAACATCATCAACCTGAGTGAGACGGAGAATCTGGTAACGGTGATGACCTGTAACGAGATCTTCAACCCGAACCATCCGGACACCTTTTACGAAGAGGTTTGATTATGGATAAACAAAAAATACTCGAAATGCTAGATCGCCATAGGAAACTCTTTCAAGTTGCATTTACTGTGGTTAATAGGATTCCTTTTAACAATTCGTGGGGGGGGGAAAAACCTGATATTGGATTGTCCCTCCTAAAGGACTGCAAAATTGTCAACCGAGGTGCGAATAATCGAATCATCGTCGGGGATTATTCCAGATTGACAAATTGCACAATTACCATATCAGGCAGCAATAACACGATATATATTGGCAATCGCTGCGTATGTAATCATGCGAGTTTTTGGATGGAAGACAATAACAATACGATACGGCTTGGTGAACATACTGCTTTATGCGGAGCAATACAGGTTGCTGCGATTGAAGGGACAGAAATTGAAATCGGCAAGGATTGTTTGTTCTCTAGCAAAATTGATATTCGGACAGGCGACTCTCACAGCCTTATTCAACAAGGAACAAGAAATCGCCTAAATCCTTCTGCATCCATCAAAATTGGCGACCATGTTTGGATTGGGACAGGTGTTACAGTACTGAAAGGAACATCTATCGCCGATAACTGCATGGTTGGAGCAGCATCTCTCCTGTGTAAACAATATTCAAATCCGAACTGTATTGTTGCGGGCGTTCCTGCGAAGGAAGTCAAGGGGAATATTGATTGGATGGCGGAGCGAATCTAATAGGAAATAGAGAAGCGATGTCTGACCATGGCAGAAGTAGCGGTTGAAGACATCTGTTTCCTGTCAGCTACTTTGTCAGGAGACGGATACGCTTAGGAGGAAATTATGGAACACAATTTTACATGGAAAAACGACGGCCGCACCAAGGTCATGATTGGCTGCGGCACCCGTCCGGAAATCATTCGGCTGGCTGCGGTTATCAAGCGTTGCCGGGAATACTTTGACTGCTGCGTGGTTTATTACAATCAGAACTGGGACAGAAACCTTTCCACCGTGTTCTGGGAGGATTTCGAACTGAAGAACACCTTCGGGGAATATGGCCCGGACATTCTTGTGCCTGTGGTTGGCGAGAATCTGGGCGTGACCTGCGGTAACATTCTGGGACGTAGCTATGAGCTGCTCAGCGAATTGCAGCCGGAGGGCTATCTGGTGCTGGGCGATACCAACTCCTGCCTGTCTGCCATCTCTGCGAAGCGGCTACACATTCCTCTGTTTCACATGGAGGCCGGCAACCGCTGCAAGGATGAGTGCCTGCCTGAGGAGACTAATCGCCGCATCGTGGATGTGATTTCTGACGTGAATATGTGCTATTCCGAGTTCGCCCGGAAGTATCTGGCGGATACCGGTTTGCCCAAGGAGCGTACCTACCAGACCGGCTCTCCCATGGCGGAGGTGCTGCACATGAATCTGGAGAAGATCCAGAAAAGCGACGTGCTGGAGCGTCTGGGACTGGAGAAGGACAAGTACATTCTGCTGTCTGCCCACCGTGAGGAGAACATCGACTCTGAAAAGAACTTCCTGAGTCTGTTCACTGCCATCAATGCGCTGGCAGAGAAGTATGATATGCCCATTCTCTACTCCTGCCATCCCCGCAGCAAGCACCGTCTGGAACAGAGCGGCTTCCAGCTTGACCCTCGTGTCCGGGTCAATGAGCCGCTGGGCTTCAACGACTACAACAAGCTGCAGATGAACGCGCTGGCAATCGTCTCCGACTCCGGCACTCTGCCAGAGGAGAGCAGCTTCTATCTGTCCATCGGTCACCCCATCGCCGCCGTGTGCATCCGTACCAGTACGGAACGTCCCGAGGCCCTGGAAGCCGGTGACTTCATTCTGGCTGGTATTACCACCCGGGAGCTGCTCAACGCCACCGATATGGCCATTGAGATGAAGCAGAAGGGTGTTCTGGGCAAGCCCTGCCCCGATTATGTGGACGAGACCGTGTCCATGAAGGTGGTTCGCATCATTCAGGGTTATGTGAATGTAGTTAATAAGATGGTGTGGAGAAAATACTGATTCTGCACAACAGCCATGTGCTGAGTCACATGGCTGTGCTACTCAAGTGTGCTACCTCTCCGTGGTGAGCAGCAGGCAACGGATAATTATCCGGCTAAAGGCACATTTCTATTCGTCAATTCACTCTTTGGATGAGGAAAAACTATAATGGGAAAGTATTTTGGAACCGATGGCTTCCGTGGTGAAGCTGGTATTGATCTGACTGCCGACCATGCCTACAAGGTTGGTCGCTTTTTGGGCTGGTATTACAATATGCTCCGCGAGCGCAATGGCAACAACGAGCCTGC
>CABQGZ010000451.1 GCA_902463835.1 uncultured Lachnospiraceae bacterium | reverse complement strand
TTTTCAAACATAAAAACTTACTTTTACCAAAGAAAAGAACGAAAACTCCATAAGGAAAAGCGCCACTGGATCAACCCGGAAAAGAAGGAGCGGATTATCACCTTCCTGAACCGCTACTCTCTGATCTTCCACATGCTGCTGGCTTGCGGTGTATGCTTTGTCATTGAGTGGGTATCCCGCCACTCCTTTACGGCAGCATTTTCCTTTGTGTTCGACCGTAGCCTTGTCTTTTTGTACAATTCGCTGCTGGTATTTGCATCGCTGACGCTGGTATATCTGTTCCGCCGCCGCTTCCTGATGCGTACTCTGATCAGCGTACTATGGCTGTTCTTAGGAATCATCAATGGCTGCGTCCTGCTGAAGCGTGTGACGCCCTTCAGCTACACGGATCTGAAGATGGTGAATGACCTTCTGACCATGCAGAGCAACTATTTTAACAAGACAGAGGAGCTTATGGTTATCGTAGGTGTATCCTCCGTAATCTTCCTGCTGGTACTCCTGTGGATCAAAGGTCCAAAATTTCAGGGTAAACCCCACCGCTTCTTAAGCGTAGCCGCCATGGGCGCCATGGTATTTTTCATCCCCATGGTGACGGACGCCGCTGTCAACAGCAACGTGTTAGCCAGCTACTTTGAGAATATCGCCCAGGGTTACAAGGATTACGGCTTTATCTACAGCTTTTCCGCCAGCGTGGTGGATCGCGGCATGAGTAAGCCGAGAGATTACAGCCAGGAGACCATCGATCAGGTACTTGCCACTGTGAATACGGAAGAAACTGCAGTCAATGAGGATATGCCCAATATCATCTGTGTGCTGCTGGAATCCTTTGTGGATCCCTACGAGCTTAATTTCTTACAGTATGATAAGGATCCTGCTCCCAACTTCCATGCTTTATATGACAGCTATACCTCCGGTCACCTGCAGGTTCCCGTGGTTGGCGCCGGTACTGCCAACACAGAATTTGAGATCCTCACCGGAATGGGCATGCAGTTCTTTGGACTGGGCGAGTATCCTTACAAGACAATCCTGAAGACAAACACCTGTGAAAGTATTGCCGGTGATCTTCATAAGCTGGGCTACGGCACCCATGTGGTACATAACAACGGCGGCAATTTCTACAGCCGCAGGAATGCCTTTTCCCAGATGGGCTTTGACTCCTTTATCAGCAAGGAAATGATCAACATTCAGGAGTACACCCCACTTGGCACCTGGCCTACTGACAACTGTCTCATCGATGAGGTGCGCAAATCGCTGGACGCAACACCCGACAAGCCTGATTTTGCTTACACCATCACTGTTCAGGGCCACGGGGCCTATCCCACCGAGCAGGTGCTTGAGAATCCTGAGATCACAGTGACAGGAGCTGAGACGCCAGAGGAAAATTACCAGTGGGAATACTACATCAACCAGCTCCACGAAGTCGATAAATTTATTGGCAACCTGATTGAAATGCTTTCCGCAAGAGATGAGAAGACCATCGTTGTATTCTTTGGCGATCACCTCCCCACCATGGGTCTCACCGAGGCGGACATGGCAACAGGCAGCATATTTGCCACCAAATACCTTACCTGGAACAATTTTGGACTGGAGAACCATTCCAGAGATCTGACTTCCTACCAGCTGCTCTCCTACATTTTGGAGCAGGTAGGCATCCATGAGGGCACTATGATGCGTTTCCATCAGTCCTACGACTACAATGTCACCGAGGACTACGAGACGAACATGGAGATGCTCCAGTACGATATTCTCTACGGCGATCGGTATGCCTATGGCGGAGAGGACTTGTATCCAGCTTCCAATCTTGTGATGGGTGTGGAGGATATTCTTCTGAACTCTCTGGAGGTCAACGGGGAATACTTGCTTCTCACTGGCGATCACTTCACTCCCTGGAGCCGTGTATTTGTCAACGGAGAAAAGGTGTCTACCACCTTTATCAGTTCCACACAGCTGCAGATTCGGATGGATACGCTGGCTGAAGGTGACAACACGATTCTTGTGAACCAGATGGGTTCCAGTAATACGGTGTTCCGTAGTTCCAATGAGATGGGGTACCATAAGCTTGTGACGGATAATCTTTCGGAATAAAAGACGAGGCATAGGAAGCCTATTGCAATGGGAACACCTAGCATAAGAAGTCTCTCGCAATGGGCCGCTCCGGGGAAAGGAGTAGCAATCTTACATTATCAGCCCACTTTCCAACCTTTCAAATTCATAAGTCAATTAAAAATGCTCCCTATCGCCGTTGGATAAGGGAGCTTAATATTGCTATTCAGATTCTATTCACATGATATAAGGGATTTCAGCACTTTACAACTTTGACATTGCAGTCCTGCATCTTCTCTGTCCAGTCTTCATCCATCTCGTAGTCTGTGACAACCACATCTACATCTGTGAAGCCTTCAATTCTGGTAAAGGAGATTCTCCCGAATTTTCCGCTGTCAACGGCCATGATCTTGGTGGCGGCGGCTTTGAACATCTGCTTTTTGATGCCGGCGTCCAGTTCATTGGAATCGGTGAAGCCCTTGTGGTAGTCCACACCCTTGCAGGAGAGAATCGCCTTGTCTACATAGTATTCGTCCACCATACGCTCTGCCTGGTATCCCACAAAGGCCAGAGAGCCGGCCCGCAGTGTTCCGCCGGTAGCGAAGACACGCCAGTCCTTCACATCCGACAATTCCAGCAGGATTTCGATAGAGTTGGTGATAACCGTCATATTCTTCTTGCTGCGAATCTCCTTGGCAACAAAAAGCGCTGTCGTGCTGTTGTCCAGCATAATACGCTCTCCATCCTGGATCATCTCCGCAATGGTAGCCGCAATCCGCTTCTTCGCCTCCACATTCACCCGTTTCCGAACAAGAAAAGGCAGGTCTTCCTTGTCGTTTTCCTTCAAGACAGCCCCACCATAAGTACGTTCCGCAAAACCATCCCCTTCAATCTTCTCCAGATCTCTGCGGATGGTCTCCTCTGTCACACTATATTTCTTGCTCAGATCTGCTACAATGACCTTGCCCTCTTCCTTCAGCAATGCCAGTATCTCATTTCGTCTCTCCGCTGCTAACATTACACTCTCCTTCTCCTCCCCTTGCTTCGAGGCGGACACTTCTGTAAAAAACATTCCTTACACTTATAAGATAGTCTCCCACAACTTCGGATCCGGGCTTGCAATAATCGAACTGTCCAGATACATGCCATTCTCACTGACTGCGTTCTGCGCCTTCTTGATGGCCGCATCCACTGCCGCTACCTCTCCGGTCAGGAACACGTAAGATTTGCCGCACATACCTCTGGCCACACGAATCTCGATCAGCTCCACCTCAGCGGTCTTCGCCGCTTCATCTGCCGCAACAAAGATGGCAGCTGCGGAAAATGTCTCCAGTACCCCCAGCGCATTGCGGTTATGAATCTGTGCCGTTCCATAGACAGCCGGAAAGATGCCCTCGTGAGGGTTGCCCAGGAGAAAGCTGTCAATCAGCTGCTCCGGATAAGATGCCTTCGCCGCATCGATGGAGGCCCGCACAGCACTGATATCTCCCGTAAAAATTATGATATACTTTCCCGGGCACACTGTCTGTGCTTCGATCACATCCACCTGGGCCGTCTTGATCACCAGATCTGCCGCCTGAATACCGGCGGATACCGTCTTATATTCTACCATTCCGATTGCTTTTGCCATCTTCTTTTCCTCATTTCTCCGCAGCCGGCCATACTTCCTATTGCCGGCTTACGCTTTTCTATTTCTCTTCCTCTGTTTTCAGGCTGGCTTTCAACTTTCCCTGCCTATTCTGCCGTCCATTTTTCAGTCCGCCCTGATGGTAATCGCCTTGGCGTTCACATCCATCACGACGCCGTCAACAGATGCGTGTACCGGCAGACTCAATGCC
>CABQGZ010000450.1 GCA_902463835.1 uncultured Lachnospiraceae bacterium | reverse complement strand
CCGGCGTACTTAAATGCCCTGGAGGGCAAGGGCGTCCACGTGGTGACCGTCAACGACTATCTGGCAAAGCGTGACGCGGAGTGGATGGGAAAGGTACATGAGTTCCTGGGACTGACGGTAGGCGTGGTCTTAAACTCCATGGACAACGACGAGCGTCGCGCGGCCTATGGCTGCGACATCACATATGTCACCAACAATGAGCTGGGCTTTGATTATCTGCGTGACAACATGGTCATCTACAAGGAACAGCTGGTGCAGAGAGACTTACATTACGCCATCATCGACGAGGTGGACTCGGTGCTGATCGATGAGGCCAGAACCCCGCTGATCATCTCCGGCCAGAGCGGCAAGTCCACCAAGCTGTATGAAGCCTGCGATATTCTGGCAAGACAGATGGAGCGGGGCGAGGCCAGCCATGAATTCTCCAAGATGGACGCTATCATGGGCGTGGAAGTGGAGGAAACCGGAGACTTCGTTGTCAATGAGAAGGACAAGGTGGTGAACCTGACCGCGGAAGGCGTGCGGAAGGTGGAACAGTTCTTCAAGCTTGAGAATCTGGCGGACGCAGAGAATCTGGAGATTCAGCACAATATCATTCTGGCCCTGCGGGCTCACAATCTGATGTTCCGTGACCAGGATTACGTAGTGTCCGATGACCAGGTGCTTATCGTGGACGAATTCACCGGACGTATCATGCCGGGAAGACGTTACTCCGACGGACTTCATCAGGCCATCGAGGCAAAAGAGCACGTGAAGGTGAAGCGTGAGAGTAAGACCTTAGCCAATATCACCTTCCAGAACTTTTTCAATAAATACGCCAAGAAGGCTGGTATGACCGGTACGGCTCTGACCGAGGAAAAGGAATTCCGTGACATCTACGGCATGGATGTCATTGAGATACCTACCAATCGTCCCATTGCCCGTAAGGATCTGCACGATGCGGTGTATAAGACGAAGAAGGAGAAGCTGCGGGCAGTTGTCCAGGAGATTATCGCTGCCCATGAAAAGGGACAGCCGGTGCTGGTGGGTACTATCACCATCGAGGGATCCGAGGAACTCAGCGCAATGCTGAAGCGCCAGGGCGTGCCTCACAAGGTGCTGAATGCCAAGTTCCATGAGCTGGAGGCGGAGATCGTAGCGGAGGCCGGTGTCCACGGGGCAGTGACCATCGCCACCAATATGGCCGGCCGTGGTACGGATATCAAGCTGGATGAGGCGGCCAAGGCGGCGGGAGGACTGAAGATCATCGGTACGGAGCGCCACGAGGCCAGACGTATTGACAATCAGCTGCGCGGTCGAAGCGGACGTCAGGGAGACCCGGGTGAATCCCAGTTCTTCATCTCCCTTGAGGACGATCTGATGCGGCTGTTCGGCTCTGAGAAGATGCTGAGTATGTTCAATGCCCTGGGTGTACCTGAGAATGAACAGATCCAGCATAAGATGCTGACCAACGCCATCGAGAAGGCTCAGATGAAGATCGAGAGCAACAACTTTGGAATCCGTAAGAACCTGTTGGAATATGATCAGGTGATGAACGATCAGAGAGAGATCATCTATGCGGAACGACGCCGTGTACTGGACGGCGAGAGCATGCGGGATGTGATCTATAAGATGATCACCGACCGGGTGGAGAACACCCTGGATATCTGTGTGGCTGCGGATCAGCCCAGCGAGGAATGGGATCTGAACGAGCTGAACCAGCTGCTGCTGCCCATCATTCCCTTAAAGCCTATCACGCCGGATGATGTGAAGGGCTTAAAGGCCAATGAGCTGAAGCAGCGCCTGAAGGAACAGGCGGTGCGGCTGTACGAGCTGAAGGAAGCGGAATTCCCGGAGCCGGAGGCAGTCCGGGAGCTGGAGCGTGTGATCCTTTTGAAGGTGATCGACCGGAAGTGGATGGATCACATCGACGATATGGACCAGCTGCGCCAGGGCATCGGCCTGCAGGCGTATGGTCAGAGAGACCCGCTGGTGGAATATAAGATGAGCGGATACGACATGTTTGACAGCATGATCGCCAGCATCCAGGAGGATACAGTTCGTCTGCTGTTCCACGTGAAGATTGAGCAGAAGGTGGAGCGTGAGCAGGTGGCCAAGGTGACCGGAACCAACCGTGACGATTCCGCCCAGAAGGGACCGAAGAGACGGGAGAGCGCCAAGGTATATCCCAACGATCCCTGTCCCTGCGGAAGTGGGAAGAAGTATAAGCAGTGCTGCGGCAGACTGTGATGGACGAAGAGGTATTGAAACAATCTGAGATTTTTCACGGAATTACCAGTGATGAGAGGAAGGAGCTGTTGACCTGTCTGGGGGCGTACCGCAGAAGCTATCAGAAGGGAGAACTCATATTCCGCATGGGCGAAGAGACGCAGGTTCTTGGCATTGTGTTGTCCGGAGCAGTCAATATCGAGAAGGACGACATCTGGGGAAACGAGAGCATCTTAAGCCATGTGGAACCCGGGGAAGTGTTTGGCGAGACATACGCCTGTGTGCCGGGGGAACGGCTGATGGTGAACGTGGTCGCCGCGGAGCCAGCGGAGATTCTTTTTCTGGATGTGAACCATGTTCTGAAGACCTGTCCCAATGCCTGCGGCTTTCATCAGCAGCTGGTTCACAATCTGGTGAATGTGATGGCATCAAAGAACCTGGCGTTGACCAGGAAGATCAGCCACACCGCGCCGAAGACGATCCGGGGCAGGCTGATGTCCTATCTGTCCTACCAGGTTTTGCGGCAGGGCTCCTTTGAGCTGGAGCTGCCCTTTGACCGGCAGCAGCTGGCGGATTACCTGGTGGTAGACCGCAGCGCCATGTCCGCGGAGCTTGGTAAAATGAAGGCAGACGGGCTGCTGGAATACCGGAAAAACAGGTTTTTGATCCGGCGGGAGCATCGGGAGGAGTTCGGGGAGTAATATTGGTTGGCTGAAAACCTTAACACATTTCTTCCTTCCAGGATTCCAATAAGACATGTATAGTGAAAGTAAGTGATTGATATTTATTTCACAATACAGTTAGGAGGAATCGAAGATGAGATTTGAAGGCAAAAGTGTTGTTGTGACAGGTGCAAGCTCCGGCATGGGTTGGGAGATTGCTTTAAGATTTGCGGAAGAAGGCGCTACGGTGATTGCAGTTGCCCGGAGAGAAGAACGTCTGGAGCAGCTGGCGCAGGAGGCAAAAGGATTCAAAGGCCGGATTTTAGCATACCCAGGTGATGTTTCCTTGCAGGAAGTCAATGAAGGAATGATCGATCTTGCCGTGCGGGAGTGCGGAAAGCTGGATGCACTGGTGAACAACGCCGGTATTATGGATGAATTCAAGCCCCTTGGCGAAGTGAGCAACGAGCATTGGGAACACATATTCAAAGTGAACCTTTGGGGGCCCATGTACGCAATGCGAAAGGCAGTCTCAGTGATGAGCAGCCAGGAACAGGGCGGAAATATTGTAAATGTGGCATCCATCGGCGGAATATGCGGCTGCCGCGCGGGAGCGGCGTACACGGCTTCCAAACATGCGCTTGTAGGATTGACGAAAAATACGGCTTACATGTATGTGGAGCAGGGAATCCGCTGTAACGTGATCTGTCCCGGCGGTGTGGAGACGGAAGTGATGAATGGTCAGACGGACATCAGCCAGCTGGGAATGGGACGGGTCATGGCAGGATTGGATAAAGGAATTTCGGTGGGAAAATCAGCCGATATTGCTTCTGCGGTGCTGTATGTTGCAAGTGAGGAAGCAAGGTTTATGAACGGTGCAGCCATTGTGGTTGACGGAGGCGTCTCCTGTAATTAGATTTTGTTGTGAGCAAAGTGCAATAAGTTGTGATATATTGGGAAGGCTGTCGTGCAGAAGAGATTCTGCATGGCAGCCTTTTTGCGGCCACAAAAAATGGGGAAGAACAAACATT
>CABQGZ010000449.1 GCA_902463835.1 uncultured Lachnospiraceae bacterium | reverse complement strand
TTCCAAGGCGGCAGAGGCGCTGAACTTCACCCAGTCCGGCGTGAGCCACGCGGTGCAGTCGCTGGAGGAGGAGCTGGGCGTCACGCTGCTCAGCCGCAACCGCGGCGGCGTGGTGCTGACGGCGGACGGGCGGGCGCTGCTGCCCCAGATCGAAAAGCTCTGCGCGGCCCACCATGCACTGATGCAGTCGGCGGCCAGCCTGAAGGGCATGGACGCAGGCCTTGTGAAGGTGGCCACCTTCTCCAGCGTGTCTGCCCAGTGGCTGCCCTCCCTTCTTAAGAGCTTCGGGGAGCGATATCCCAACATCGAGTTTGAGGTGGTCACCAGCGACTTCTATGAGCAGGTGGAGGAGTGGATCCTCAAGGGCACGGTGGACTGCGGCTTCCTGCGCCTGCCGTCGGTGAAGCATTTGCAGACCTACGCCCTGCATCGGGATGAGCTGCAGGTCATCGTGCCCTGCGACCACCCGCTGGCGGGCAGGAGCCCGTTCCCAGCATCGTCGCTGGCCACAGAGCCGTTTATCCAGCTGGAGGAGGGCGAGGACTACGAGATCCGCGCCGCCTTCGATGAGATGGGGGTGCGGCCCAACGTGCGCTACAAGGCCCGGGAGGACCGGACCATTCTGGCCATGGTGTCCAAGGGACTGGGCATCAGCCTGCTGCCGGAGCTGATGGTGCGCCACAGCCCCTACCCGGTGACGGCCTGCCGCCCACCCATGACGTTTTACCGCAACATCGGCATCGCGGTAAAGGACGAGAAGGCGCTGTCCGCCTCCACCCGCCGCTTTGTGGAGTACGTCCGTGGCTGGGTAGCGGAAAACGGCGGCAAGTAAAACAGCATGACGAAAAGGCCCTCCGGCTGCGCCGGAGGGCCTTTTGTATCGTTTCGAAGGGTTACAGCCGTTGACCGCCCAGACAGATGGTGCGGCGTGTATTTGTCAATAGCATACGCCCTTTTCAGGATGAAATGCAAGGAAATCTTCGCGGCTGACACGGCCGTCTGCGCCGCACATTAGATAAAGGACATGAACAGCAGCAATATGATGAGGAATCCGAAATTGAATGCAGAGAACTGCCAAATATAGCTTTTTGTCTTGTCCGGGTTGTGGCGCACATACTCGCGGAATGTGATAAGGCTTGCCAACGACGCGATCAGTGTTCCCACGCCGCCGATATTTACGCCAACCAGCAGATCCGGATAGTTGTCCGTAAACTGCGAGAGCAGGATCGCCGAGGGTACGTTACTGATGCACTGGCAGCTCAGTGTACTGAACAGCAGCGTATTGCGTGCAAGAAGTGACGAGAAGAAGTTTCGTACCACTTCGATCCGTCCCATATTTCCGGAGAAGATGAAGAAAAATACAAACGTAAGCAGCAGCGGGTAATCCACCATTTTTAGTGCTTTTGGATCCAGGAACAACAGGGCGGTAGGGATCACGATCAGACCGACCCAGTACGGTATTCCGCGGAAAACAATGACGATTGCCAGCGTGAACAGCAGAAGGTAGACAACTGTACGCCACGGTGTGACCTCCAGACGCTTATTCTCCAGTTCCATTTCCTCCGGTTTCACAAACACAATGCAGCACAAGGTGATCAGTGCGACAGAAATCGCGAAGGGCGGCAGCATGATCGCGACAAATTCACCGTTGGGAATGTTGAACTTCGTGTACAGAAACAGATTCTGCGGGTTTCCGAACGGCGTCAGCATGCCGCCCAAATTCGCGGCGATATTCTGCATGATAAAGGTGAACGCCATGTATTTTTCTTTTTGCGTGGAGGACAGCACAAAATACCCCAGCGGCAAAAACGTCAGCAGTGCCATATCGTTTGCGATCAGCATAGAGCCAATGAACGTGATATATACCAGTATCAATACACACATCCTGGCGTTTTTGAACTGCTGCACGACTTTTCTGGCCAGCATATAAAAGAAGTTGATATTTTTCAGCGCACACACCACCGCCAGCACGCAAAACAGGCAGGTCAATGTTTTCAGGTCAAAATACCCCAGGTATGTGCTGTCCACAGGGACGATGAAGCTCGTCACCACTGCCGCAAAAAGGGCGACAAGCATAACGACATTCTTTTTCGAAAATGCCGCGAAGCTTTTCACTTTTTCTTGAGATAACAGATTCATTAAATGTTGTCCTTTGCTTGAATACGATCCTGCCGGATCTTGTTGCGGATGCAATAGTCATAGATCGCGGAACCTTCATTGCAGTATACGACCACCGTCTTTTCGCATCCGTCAAACAGTCCCCAACCCAATTCCACGGCCGAGTCAGGAATGATGATTTTTTCCAAACTTGTGCAGCCCCGGAAGGCGCAATCGTCGATCCGCTCCACGCTGTCCGGAATCTCCAGCTCATCCAGCAGTGAGCAGTTGCTGAACGCGCCTTCACCGATCTCGCGGACACTGTCGGGAATGGTGATGCGGTTGAGCTTCTTGCTCTCGCAAAATGCCCAGTCGCAAACGCTCACAACGCTGTCCGGGATGTCATACTGTACCTCTCTGCTGCTGGCGGGATAGGCGATCAGGATGGACTTGTTTTTATTGAACAGCACATGGTTGCTGCCATCACGCTTGATGGGGGCAGATTTGTAGTATTTGTTCTTGCTGTCCACCTGAATAGATCTGATGGCGGAGCAGCCTCTGAAGGGGGCGTCACCGATATTGGATACTGTTGAGGGAAGCTGCACCTTTATCAGCGACGTACAATTCTTAAAGGCGGACTTGCCAATTTTTCTGACGCCCTCCTGCATATTGATCTCGGTAATGCTGGTACAGCCGTTGAACACCAAGTCGTCGATCTTCGTTACCGTCTCCGGCAGAGTTATGGAGGTGAGCCCCACACAATCGGCAAACGCACTTTCTCCCAAAATGGTCAGGTTCGCGGGCAGTCTGATACTCTTCAAGCTGCGGCAGCTGTTGAATACACCGCCATAGATCTCCGTGATCCCATCGGGAAGCTCCACCTCTTCCAGTGCAGAACAGTTTTCAAATGCACGCTCACCGATCTTGATGCAGTTATTCCGTACCACCAAGGATTTCATGCTGACGCAGTCTCTAAAGGCGCTGGTGTGAATTTTGACCGTTTTTTCCGGTACATCCATTTCCTCCAAATTGCGGCATCCTCTGAAGCTTTCCTCCCCGATCTCTTCAAGGGTCGACGGCAATTTGATGTGGTGCAGGCGGATGCGATCCTTGAACGCACCGTCAGCAATGATGCGGATCCCCTCGTCGATCTCAATGTCCGTGCCGTTGTCCTCGCACCGCTCGACGACATCATTGTTCTTGGTCAGGCGATCCATTGCTGTGGCAGGCAGGTCGCGTACCATCGCCCGGATCAGCTTATCCAGATTATCTGCGGTACTGTGGTGCGTATTCGCAAAAAGAAGCTGGAATGCCGGCGGAAGCTCCACGTTATCAAGATAAATGGGGTACAGCCGCTTTCCATTTTCTCGTGCAACAATGATCTCCATGCCGCAGAAGGGCGAGGCCATGGAATTTTGGGATACGAACACCAGGATCGCATCCGCAGCCTCGATCCGCACACGCAATTCGTCGCGGAAATCATTTCCGTTTTCGCAGGATTCATCATACCAGATCCTGTATTTCTTGTCGTACAGGGCATCCAAAACGGGGTACACTCTGTTGGAGTCTTTGTGCGAGTAACTCACAAACAGATAGGGCTCCTTGCCCGAATATGCCTCAAATTTTGTTTGAATATTCTGGAAAACCTCTTCCTGCTCTTTCTTTTGAGTCGCCATTTTTCTTCTCCTTCCTTTTGTGCAAGTTTTGGTTTATTCTACATCATCCTTCGCCCTATCCGCCTCGGAAAGCACACCATAATATGACGGATTCCATCATCCCTCAACGTTTCCCGTCTAAATCCAAGC
>CABQGZ010000448.1 GCA_902463835.1 uncultured Lachnospiraceae bacterium | reverse complement strand
TTTCATTTCAAAGGCATGTCTCTCTCCCGGAACCTTTTCAAAATAGTAGGTGGCATCCTTCTCAAATTCAATGACCACCGGTCCTTCTGACCGTTTTGCGGTGGACAGCGCAAGGGACATTGCCTCCCCATTATCTTTCACGCCATCCCCCGCCCCGCCGTAATCCTCCAGCTTCAGCACGGTTGCCTTTGGGCTCTCTTCTTCGCCATCCTTCGTTTTATCATTGTCAGATGCCTTCCCTGCACAGCCCGCAATCACGCTGCCCAACATCATAATCGCAATGAACATGCCAACGATTCTGTATGGTTTCTTTTTTCTCATCACAAACGCTCCTTCCCGCATAAATTTTTTTAAAACCGCCCCCTATGTCTGTCTGCAACAGCTCCAGGAGCGGTTTTAAATCCTTTTTATTTACTTCTCACTGTCTTCTTTTTTCTTTTTTTACCGATCAAAAGCAGAATCACCACTGCGCCTACGGCTAGAATTGCCAACACACCCAGTACAGACAATACAACCGTCATATTGATGCTGCTCTCCTCAACCGGTTCCGGTTCTGCCGGAACATTGCTGTCCGGCTCTTTTGTCGGCACTTTATCCGGTTTCTTCTCCGGTTTCTTCTCCTCTTCTGCGATCTTTAATTCCGGTATCTCAAATGTCTTACTGGTCTTATTAACAATCTTCACACCGGTAATTGTCTGCGAGGTAAAGCCCGGAGTACCCATTCGCACATAAGCACTGCCAGCAAGAAGCTTGGTCGCTTTCCGAATCCAGCTGGCTGCAACACCATTCTGGTCACGGTTCAAGCCTTCCAGCGTCCGTCCGTCAATGTTAATATACCAGTTCCCCTTCCGATTTACGAAGCATATGGTATGCTCTACATCAAAGTCAAAGTCATCGATCATCGCCAGGCAGATCTCTTTTTCTCCATCGTAGAGTGAAAATCTTAAGCTGCGCTCTGTATTCCTCGCAAAAATCAGGGTGATCATATGAAAAGGATTATCAACCCCCCAGAGTATACCCATTCCAGAATTGTAGGTGGTTCCGAAATTAATGGCTGTCCAGCTATCAATTCCCGGCTTTGTCTTGAACTTCAACGCATGCTTGTTAAAATCAAATTTTTCGGTAAAGCCCACATTGCCTTCCCCGGATAAGGTCCAGCCATTTCCTGTTTTGGTGACCTTTATCTTCGGCCATGCATCATAAGCCGGTTCCACATACGGCTCTTCCACAAAGCCCATGCTTCCCCATGTATTGTTCTTATTAAACCAGGAATCGGAATACCGTACATATACCTTGCCGTTCATCCGGTTAAAATACTCGTTGAATACATCTGTCACATAGGTATTTTCATTATGCTTAATGTATTCAAAGCTCTGATTGTCTATCACAATATGCCATGAACCATTCTTGTTCACAAAACGGATATCATGAACTGCATCCCAATCAAAAGCTTCAATATGCCCGATCAATACCTCGGCCTTCGTACCATCCTCCAAGGTTCCGTACAAGGACACACGGCAAGAGCCCTCCTCACGACCAAAAATCAAGGTAAGCGTTCCATCTGTCGGAACTGTCAATCTCGGATATACTTTTTCATCGCTGCTCATAACGCCTGCCAGCTGCATACACTGCCAGGTATCCGGCTCCGGCTTGATCTGCGCACGAATCGTGGTGTTATTCAGATCTATCAGCTCCTTGTAAGCGGCAAATCCAGTTCCAACGAATATGGGATTGTCAACCGTTCCCAGAGGTTCATAGCCTGTAAGCTCCCAGTCATATTCTGTATTCATCTCGGAGCCCGCAATCTGACTGAACCGTACATCCTCGAATGTAAACGGAGCATAGCGGGCGGAAAACCGATAATACAGTCCTTTCTCCACTCCCACTAATTGTTCAAATAGAAACTTGTTCAGCCGGTTGCTTCTAAGTACCTCACCGTCAAATACCATGTACCAGCTGCCCCATTCTCTAACAAAGGAGATGGTATGCTTTGCGGTAAAATCAAAATTCTCTATGGTAACCAACTGTGTTACAATTCTGTCCCAGTAAATCTGGACATTTAATGCGGTATCCTTCCGCTCCAGAATGATAATCATACCATTCTTCTCCATCAACACATCATTTCCCACAAGCAGATCCATATCCGGGTCTTCGGACATGCTGATGTATGCCCAATCTTTCTGTATATCAAAACGGAACTCCACCTCTGTCTGCTCCGGCTTCATGCGCTTTTTGTAATATGCAGTCGCCATATCTGCAGGACCAACCAGCTTGTACCCCTTATTTTGATCTCCTACGGCAACTACATTCTTACATTCCCAATCCTCACTGGTCTCTGGCTTCTCCGTCTGGTTCGCCGTATTTTTAACAAATTTTACGGTCTCAAACACATCCTTCTGTCCGCCGTTACGCCGGGCGCCAATCCGCATCCATACTCCGCCATTCTGCTGATAATTATTCAGATTCGCATTCATCCAACTGTGAGCTTCCGTGCCGTTTCCTTCCTCCAGAAGGATGTCGTCTATCATTACATTCCAGCTGAAATTCGTTTGGTTCTGCACAAAGCTCATGGTATGTGCTTTCGACCAGTCAAAATCCTTGACGGTCCCAAGCACGGTATATACGCCCTCACCCTCTGGAGCCCAGCCAAACCAGTACACTACCTTCAGGTTATTTCCGTCTCGCTCAAACCGCAGCGTCATCTCTTTGGCGCCGTCATGTCTTCCACCCCAGGTTTCAACCACCTCATGGTCCTCCCAAACCTGTGGGTACGAATAAGAGATTGCTTTCAAGTGCATATAACTCCAGGCTTTGTCCTCTGGGGCATAGGTGAATTCTATCGCCTGTGTTGCCAGATCCACCGGCTTTTTGTATAATACAGAACCGGAACCTTCCTGTTCTTTGTCCACGATAAAGGTATATCCTTCTTCCGCGTCTCCTCTCACCCGAATCATGCCCTTGTTGCTGATATCCCAGTCGCTATCCGGATCATCAGGATTATCCGCTGCATTCTTCACAATCTTTATGTTGCCCGGCAGCACGGCACTGTCATGAACACCGATGGTCACATATGCTCCGCCATGTCCCTTGAAATACAAGCCGTTTACCGTCATCCACAGCTTGGCATCATCCGCTGTTGTGCTGGTGAATATAGTATCATCCAGCTTAAGATAGCAATTCCTATCTCCCTTATCAGAAAGATCTGCAATTCCTATGGTGTGTACTCCATCCCAGTCAAAATCTGTGATCGTGCCAAACTCATATTCCGTCCAGTTATAGATCATTGCAAGCCGCAGGTCATTTCCCATCCGTTTCAACTGTATGGTAATCTCACCCTGTTCATTCAGCCAGCCGCCCGCAAAATCAGATACCGTCTGATCAAAGCTTGTTCCCTTCAGATACAGATAGGCCCATGCCCCATCCTCCGGTTGAAAGGTAAACTGAACAGACTCACTGCCAAAATCTACCACCTTCTTCAACAGCGCAGACGCTGGGAATGGAGCAGCAGGAACAGCTTCAATCGTATATCCCGTATCCTTGTCACCTTTCACCGTCACTGCATCACTGCTGGTTACCCATTCCGCGGAAGGCGCCGGTTCCGCTGTATTTCTTACAACTTTTACCATTCCAGGCAATATGGTATTGTCATGTACACCAAAGGTTACATACGTGCCGCCAGTTTCTGCGCAATTTTTACTGATGGCACTTATGAACCCTTGGGCATCTCCGGTGGATTCTTTGAATACTGTGTCATCCACCTTCAAATACCAGTTGGCATCTCCTTCGTTGGTACAATCCACAAAGCCTATGGTATGCTCCGTCTCCCAATCAAAATTGGGAATCGTTCCGATAATTCCCCGGTCTCCCCAGCCCTGGAACAGGCTGAAAGTAAGGTCATTTCCAT
>CABQGZ010000447.1 GCA_902463835.1 uncultured Lachnospiraceae bacterium | reverse complement strand
CATCGAATCTGCCAGAGCGGAGATGATAAAAGCCGCCGAACAAGCCGGAGCAGAGCTGTTGGTCATGGATCCGGACGCCACACGCTACGGCGCTGTTGAGACCCGCAAGGAGGGAGCTGTTTTTGCAGATTTTCTTGCCGAACATAACGGCGAGTACGACGGTCTGATCCTGTGTCTTCCCAACTTTGGCGACGAGAACGGGATCAAGGAGGCCATCAAGGATGTGCAGGTACCCATTCTCCTCCAGGCCTATCCCGATGAGCTGGGCAAGCTGGACTTTGCCAACCGCAGGGACGCCTTCTGTGGAAAGCTGGGGCTGTGTGCCGTACTCAAGCAGATGAAGGTTCCCTTCGTCTCCGGAGAGCCCTTCGTCATGCATCCCTTGAGCGAGGATTTCCACCGGGAGCTTACCGACTTTCTTGCCATCTGCCGCATGGTAAAAAGAATGCGCCACATGCGCATCGGCGTTCTGGGCGCTCGGACCACCGCCTTTAAGAGCGTGCGCTTCGACGAGGGCGCCATGGAGCAAAGAGGTGCGGACGTGGAGACCCTGGATCTGACCCAGATCTTCGACCGGATGAAAGCCATCTCCAATGACGATCCCCGCCTGGCCGATTGGGAGCGGGAGATCAAAGCCATCTCCGATACCAGCGACGCGCCGGAATACGCCATCGTAAACCAGTGCAAATTAGGGGTTGCCCTGGAAGAGCTCCAACAGGAGATGAAGCTTGACGTGATGGCCATCCGCTGCTGGAGTGAGCTTCAGTACGAATACCACATCACGCCGTGTACCGTCATGGGCATCCTGAACAAGCGGCAGATACCGGTGGTCTGCGAGACGGACGTGACAAACGCCCCCGCCATGCTGGCACTGGCGCTGGCCTCCGAGACAGGCGTCGGATGTCTCGATATCAACAACAATTATGGAACAGAGCCGGATCGGTGCATCCTGTTTCACTGCGGTCCGCTCCCCATCGACCTTTTGTGCGGCCCCGGCCATATGGAGGAGCACAAGATGTTTACAAAGACCCAGGGTGAGAATTGCTCCTGGGGTGTGAACGTGGGAAGGATCAAGCCCGGAACCATCACCATCTGCGGCATGCGCACGGAGAACGGCCAGGTTCGCTACTTTGTGGAGAAGGCGGAGGTTCTGGACGTTACGGTGGACGAGGGCTTCTTTGGCACCTACGGTGTGATACAGATTCCCGGACTGCAGACAAAGCTGCGCCATATGGCCGAGGAGGGCTTCCGCCATCACGCCATCATCACTGCCGGAGATCACACCAGAAGCCTGCGTGAGGCGCTGTCCAAATATCTTGGATACACCGAGATTGCACTGTAATTTTTTTTAAAGCTTTACTTTAAGGTTAAAGTTATCGCGTACATAGGAGGTACACACATGAACAAATTAGGTATTTTTATGAATTTCTGGGAAAAAGGCTGGGCTGCGGACCACAAAAAGTATATTAAAAAGGCGGCGGAGATCGGCTTCGACATTCTGGAATTCCAGGCGCAGCCGCTGCTCGAGATGAGCGACGACCACATCCGCGAGCTGCGAAAGACAGCAGATGAAGCCGGAATTGAGCTGACCTACAGCCTGGGTCTGGATCGGCGCTACGACGTGTCTTCTCTTGACGAAAATGTTCGCAAGGGCGGCGTAACATATCTGCAGAACATCATCCGCAAGATGAAAATCGGCGGCGGCACCCTGCTCTCCGGCGTCAGCTATGCAGGCTGGGGCACACCGGATAATTTTGGGGATTCCAAGAAGCCCTACTGGGATCAGAGCGTAAAGAGTATGAAGGAAATCATAAAGGTGGCGGAGGAATGCGGCGTGACCTACTGCGTGGAGGCGGTAAACCGCTTTGAAACCTGCCTGATCAATACCGCCAGGGAAGCCCTGGCTTACATCGAGGAGATCGACAGCAAGAATATCGGCGTACTGCTGGATACGTATCACATGAACATCGAGGAGGACAGCCTGGGCGACGCCATCCGCCTGGTGGGGGCAGACCGCTTAAAGAGCTTCCACACCGGTGACAACAACCGCCGGGCGCCAGGCCGCGGACACATCAACTGGGATGAGGTATTTGGCGCTCTGTCTGAAATCGGCTACACCGGACGCATTGTCTCCGAGCCCTTCGTGATGCAGGGCGGCGAAGAGGGACGGGACATCCATGTGTACCGGGATCTCATCGACAATCCCTGCGAGGAGACCATCGATGCGGAGGCCAAGTATCTGCTGAACTTCGAGAAAGCTATGCTGGAGAAATATCATATGGCTTAAAAATAGCAATCAGCCTCGGACAGGATGACGGTATTCCTCATCCTGTCCGAGGCTGATTCTATATGCAAAGCCTTATTTCACGGTTTGTATTTATAGTCCCTTTAGACGATTTTCTATGTCCGAAGCACTATATAGCACATCTGTCACGATTACCGTATCTTCTTTTACAACATAGAACACAGAATAGTTATCTACCAGCATTCTGCACATTTCCGGCAGCTATGTCATCATAGCCTTTCTGTAACTTTGCATGAAGCTCTTCTGTTGACATCAAGTCCATATTGATCGTGCTCGGTGCTTTCGGCAAAGATATCGAAAAAGGTATGCTTTCCGTAAGAGAAATCTGGTTCAAGTACATATCAATTGCTGTAGACATGGAAACACCCAGTCTCGACAAAACATCCTCTGCTCTTTTTTTTATCACAGGATTTACCCTCAAATTTAATGTTGCCGTTTTTTCCATAACACGATACCTCCTATTAACACTAATGTAACGCTTATTGCGTTACATGTCAAGCACTTTTATAAACTCACCTACAATGTAATCTTAATCTCCCGGTTCGTACGGTTATACTTATAGTACCGCACCCCCGCCGCATCCAGCATCCGCTTGGAGGCGATCACCGACATGGTTCCGCTGTACTTGTCACTGTCGTAGACAATGGTCTTGATCCCCGCCTGGATGATAGCCTTGGCGCACTCGTTGCAAGGGAACAGGGACACATACAGCTTCGCGCCCTCCAGGCTGCCGCCCCGGTAATTCAGGATGGCATTCAGCTCGCTGTGGGTGGTATAGAAATATTTGTTGTCCTCCCCCTCCCGGTTCCAGGGAAACTCCTCATCGGAACAGCCCTTGGGGAATCCGTTGTAGCCCATAGACAAAATCTTATTGTCCTCACTTACAATGCAGGCGCCCACCTGGGTGTTGGGATCCTTGGATCGCATACCGGAGAGCATGGCCACCCCCATAAAGTATTCGTCCCATGAGATGTAATCTTCTCTCTTATTACTCATGAAAAAACCCCTTTCTTCTAATCTGATTAAATGGAAAGAAAAATCGACACCAACATCCTGGCCAGTGCCGATTACCTTTTCTCTATCTACTTCGTACCAAAAATACGATCCCCGGCATCTCCTAAGCCCGGCACAATATAGCCGTGGTCATTCAGATGCTCGTCCAGTGCACCGATGTACACATCCACATCCGGATGCTCCTCCTTCATGCGCTCCACGCCCTCCGGCGCGGCGATGATACACATGAAATGAATGTTCTTCACGCCCTTGTCCTTCAGCATCTGGATGGCGGCCACGGAGGAGCCGCCGGTAGCCAGCATGGGATCTACCACAAATACCTCCCGCTCGGAGCAGTCCTCCGGCAGCTTGCAGTAATATTCCACCGGATCTAAGGTCTCGGGATCACGGTACAGACCAATGTGTCCTACCTTCGCCGCAGGTATGATGGAAAGCATGCCGTCCACCATGCCAAGTCCCGCGCGTAAGATCGGCACTACCGCCATCTTCTTGCCCTTTAATTCCTTCACGGTGGTGGTGCAGATGGGCGTCTCGATCTCAATATCACGAAGCTTCAGTCCTCTGGTGGCCTCGTAGCACATGAGCATGGCAAT
>CABQGZ010000446.1 GCA_902463835.1 uncultured Lachnospiraceae bacterium | reverse complement strand
TTCGGCATAAATTTATTGTTCCGGGAAGCTGTTACGATGACTGTCTCTGGGATTGGGACAGCTGGCTTACGGATATTGCGCTCCGACAGTTTGTTGTGGAGGATATCTCGGACTATGAGAAGGGATGTGTGTTGAACTTTCTGGAAAATGTGGACGATCAGGGGAGAATACCGATTGTTGTTACGGAAAAGGAAGTAATTCCCGATTTTTCAAGGGACGGGATTACCAATATCCATAAGCCGTGCCTGGCGCAGCACGCAGCGTTTATCATAGAAAGCAACCACATGGAGGTGGAATGGATACGTCCGTATTTTGACAGGCTTCTTCAATTTATTGGATATTATGTTAAGAATTGCCGTCATGAAAACGGTTTGTATTTCTGGCTGGACGACCGGGCAATCGGTGTGGATAACGATCCCTGTACCTTTTTCAGACCCAGGGGAAGTTCAGGCTCCATCTTTCTTAACTGCATGATGTATAAAGAGTTGGAGGCAGTATGTTTTATCGGAAAATTGCTCGGGGTGGAGGTCTCTTCCTATAAAAGGGAGCAGGAACAGCTTAAGGCTGCGGTGCAGAACAACTGCTATGACGAAAAGGACGGCTTCTATTACAGCGTGGATCTAAATCTATTGCCAATTGATGGTTGTAATCTGCATGCGGGAGCGCCGCGGCATTGGGATTGCCTGATACAGCGGATTGGATGCTGGTCCGGTTTTCTCGCTATGTGGAGCGGTATTGCCACAAGAGAGCAGGCAGAGCGTATGGTGAGAGAGAATCTGTTGGATGAAAAAGCTTTTTGGGCAACCTTTGGTGTGAGGAGTCTGTCAAAATATGAGAAAATGTATATGGTTAAGAAGTCTGGCGGACCATCCTGCTGGCTTGGGCCAGTTTGGGGAATCTCCAACTATATGGTATTTCAGGGGCTTGTGAAATATGGATTTGAAGCGGAGGCGCGCCAGCTGGCGGAAAGAACTCTTGCACTGTTTGGAAGTGATATTGCTGTCAGCGGAGAACTGCACGAGTATTATGACCCAGAGAGTGGAAAGCCTATCATGAATCCGGGATTCCAGAACTGGAATCTGCTTTCTATCAATATGGGACAATGGCTGATGGATCGGGAGGAATGTATCTGATTTCGGGAAAGATGGCGTGACGATTGCTCAGAAAGAGAAAGGAAATATCTATCTGACTTTGGGAAAGGTGGTGTGACAGTTGCTTGGAAAGAGAATTTGGATGAAAAAGGAGCGATGCAGGCAAAAAGGGTCTCCACGGCACATGACGGCCCAGGATTTAAAAAAACTGAGCCGAGCGGAGCTTATTGAGCTCCTTTTGGAGCAGCGGAGGGAAAGCGGAACAGAAAAGGAGCAGTTGGAAGCCGAGCGGGCCAGGCTGCACTACCGAAAACGTTACTATCATATCCTGCGCAGCACCATAGGCACACTGATCACAGTGGCGGCCATAGCCGTACTGGTAGCCACCCTGTGGATGCCGGTGCTCAGGATCTACGGCAGCTCCATGACTCCCACCCTGCAGGACGGCGAGATCATCCTGTCCCAGAAAACCTCCGACTTCGCCCCAGGCGACATTGTATCATTCTACTACAACAACAAGATCCTGGTGAAACGCGTCATCGGCCAGGCCGGAGACTGGATCGACATCGGTGAGGATGGTACAGTCTATGTGAACCAGATTGAACTGGAGGAACCCTACCTGGTAGACAAAGCATTGGGCGACTGCGACATTGAGCTGCCCTACCAGGTGCCGGACGGAAAACTATTCGTCATGGGAGACCACCGCTCTGTGTCGGTGGATTCCAGGACCACCGCCATCGGCTGTGTGGCCCAGGAGCAGATCGTAGGAAAGATCATATTCCGCATCTGGCCTTTAAAGCGGCTGGGAGCGGTGGAGTGACAGCAACTTTTGAAAATTTTGACACAAAAAAGCTGCATCCTGCACAAGACCCAAGGTGCAGGAACAGGAAAGTATACGTTCAGTGAAATCGCTATTATGGGAGGAACACTGTTGTATTATAAACGCAGGCGGAGAAAGGGGGAGAAAAAGCATTCATAAATCCGCCGAAGAGAACATACCCTGATTGCCTGGCAATCTCGGTAAGCGGACCATCCGGCCGTACTACGCCGGAAATATGGCCGCACTATATGAGACATCAGTGACGAGACAGAAGGAGAAAAACTGCCAACAAACAATCAAGAGCAATCAGGCAGCAAAAAGCAGCGCTGGCAGAAAGGCGCTGTTAAAAAAACAAAAAACCAAAGATGTTAGCTAATGGCAACAAAAAGGAAGATTCAAAGAGAAAGGAAGGAACAAGATTATGAAACAAATGAAAAAACTCGCCAGCATAGTTCTGGCACTGATCATGGTACTGGCAATGGCTCTGCCGGTAGGGGCAACGGGAGATACAACCACAGCTGAAACAGGAACCATCACTATCAAAAATGCGGCTAAAGGATATGACTACAAAATCTATAAAATCCTAGAACTGGAAAGCTACAAAAATGGAAGTGAAACAGAAAAGGGAAATTATTCTTACAGATTAGCGAAAACAGATGCAGAGAATGCAGAATCATGGAAAAACAATCCATGGAAAACTTTTTTGGAAACATATAAAATTGGTAACAACGCCGTTTTCATAATCGATGAATCTGGGTACGTAACCCTTAAAGATGGTGTGGAGTTATCAGATGCTGATAAAGCAACACTTGCGCAAAAGGCCTTAGAAAATGTTAGTACTAGTAATATTTCCGCTAATGACGCAAAGAAGCTCGAGACAACTGCTACAGAAACTGACCTCACATTTACAGATTTACCCTTAGGCTATTATCTGGTTGATTCCCCGGTTGGAACGTTGTGCATCCTTACTACGACTGCGCCTACGATAGAGATCACTGAAAAGAATAAAGTACCGACACTCACAAAAGAGGTGCAGGAGGATTCTGATGGGGAGTGGGGAAAATATGCCGATGCAGATAGAGGTAAGGATGTAAATTTCAGAGTAACGATCAAGGCGAAGGCTGGTGCGGAAAACTATGTTCTGCACGATAAAATGGACGAAGGCTTAAAATTTGTTGAAGATTCCGTAGCTGTGACCATAAAGAAGGCTAGTGGTGCTGATGCAGGCAAAGAAGTATCAGTAGAAAAAGAGAACTATAAGGTATTCCCGAAGGTCGATGTAGAGGAAGGATGTAGCTTCCATGTAAATTTTGAAAAAACGTTTTGTGACACCCTGGAAAATGATGATGAGATTATAGTAAGTTACAAGGCAACAGTACAGAAAGCGGCATGGCAGGAAGGAAAGGGCAAGAATGAGGCTTACCTGGCTTACGGAAATAAATTCGAGACAGAAACGGACTTTGCGATAGTAAAAACATGGCAGATCAAAGTTTTCAAGTATTTTATGAATGGGTCAGATAAGAAAGGTTTGGCAGGGGCAAAATTCACATTGAGCAGAAATGCTGACGGAACAGACCCTATTGCTTTTATAGAAACAGCAGGGACTGATGGAACTATTTATCGCGTAGCTCCTGAAGGTACCACTGATACCACCGTAACTGAAATTGAAACAACCGCAAATGGTCATTTTATTTTCCGTGGTCTGGATTCAGGTGACTATTATTTGACTGAGACGGCAGCTCCGAGCGGGTATAATAAACTGTCAGGTGCTTTGAAGATTACAGTTAGTGCAGAAGTCATTAATGAAAAGGACGAGAACGGAAACAAAAAGTATATTGCGAATGTTACATATAAAGGTGAAAACGTAGATGAGGTAGAGGTATTGAACCAGTCGGGTTCCCTGCTTCCCAGCACCGGTGGAATCGGAACAACTATCTTTTACGTAGTCGGCGGAATCCTGGTAGTAGGAGCAGCCGTACTCCTGGTAACCAGAAAGCGGAT
>CABQGZ010000445.1 GCA_902463835.1 uncultured Lachnospiraceae bacterium | reverse complement strand
GTGATGAATTAAAAAAAGCAAAAAATAACCCCTCTCGGTAAAGGGAAGGGCTATTGAATAGCTTATTCTGTTATCTCAGGGAATTTCCCCAACAAAGTTATAAATGATCTTGACTTCCTGCGCCTTTTGCCCATCAGTCTTCCTGACCTCGCCAATCAGAATCTTGCTGATAAGCCGGTGCAGCACCGCCTCGTCCAATTCCGTGATGGTGGCATACTGGCGAATCTCCAAAATGAATGTCCTCACATTGCTTTCCTGCTCATCGGAGTGGTGTATCATTTCGGTCAATCTGCTCTATGACGGCACGAATAGCCGACATGGCAAGCGGCAATTCCGTGAGTGGGATAGAACCATAGCCCAGCAAAAACTGATTTGGCAGGCAGTTGCTTTGATCATTCCAAAATGGGGATAACGGGTAAACCTTAATCCTGTTCCTTATAAATTCTTCTATCAATGTGGCACTCCCAAAGCCCGTTTGCAGAGTCAGAATAAAGTGCAAACCGGCATCTGAGCCTGATAGGACAGCCTGATCTGAAAGGTTTTCTTTGAAATAATTCAAAATGTAGTCATGCTTCTTCTGATAATGCATCCGCATAGCGTTGATGTGCCTTTGATATTCTCCGCTATGAAAGAACTGTGCCAACGCATATTGAAGTAAAGAGGATACCGAGCAGTTTGCATGAGAAAAAACTGTGCGGTAGATACCGAGCAGCGGCCTCGGCAGAACAAGATATGCGATTCGCAGATCCGGAGACAGCGACTTGGAAAATGTCCCCATGTAAATTGTCCGCTCATTGTTGTCAATGGATTGCAGCGAAGGAATCGGCAAACTATGGTAGCGAAGCTCACTATCATAGTCATCTTCCAGAATGTAGCTGCCGCTTTTCGCTGCCCATTGAAGCAATTCCAGTCGTTTAGCTATCGGCAGCACGCTTCCCATTGGAAACTGATGGGAAGGCGTAATATACAGTAGCGCGTGGGAAAGGCGTTTTGCTTCCGCAACAGAAATACCATCACTCTCCACCGGAATCGGAACAGGGGAAAATCCATACTGCTGCATAACAATGCGTGTACCGTTATAACCGGGCTCTTCCATAGCAAACTTCCAGCTTCCGTTAGTGAAAAGTCTTGCAAGCAAGGAGAGAGAATGTTGATGTCCGTTGGTCAATATGATCTGATCTGCACAACAGCGAACGCCACGGGAAAAATGCAGGTAATTTGCCAATTCGTGGCGCAGTGCGGGCAGACCCTCCGGTTCGCTGTAAACAACGGTTTCCTGTGCCGCTGTCCAGTCACAGGCATCCAGCAGACATCTCCGCCAAGCCTTGGATTGATAACAGTTGTAATCTAAATTTCCGTAATAAAAATCATAGAGTATTTCGCTCTTTTCGACTTTTGGAAAGAGTGATTCTTCCGGCTGCATTCGACAATAAGAATATGGGAAAGGACTTATATCTTCTACATAGTACCCCGAACCGATTGTCCCACGGATATATCCCTCTATCTCTAATTGCTGATAAGCCTGTATGACCGTATTGCGGCTGAGGTGATATTCGGCAGCCAGTTCACGGGTTGGCGGCAGCTTGCCGCCCTTTGGAAATAATCCCTCTGTGATTTGCTGACGAAGCTGTTCGTAGAGCTGCTGGTACAGTGGAGTTTTGGATTTCCTTTCAAAGAAGAACATCGTACTGCTCCCTCCCATATTGGTTCTAATATAATAAGTAAAATTGGAGCTTCTCAAAGAACCAATCTGCTGTTATAATACAGGAAACAGGAGCAAATTGCAAGAAGGGATTCACAATGCTTACACAGGAGCAAATGAGACAGTATTTACAGCGGATAGACTACCACGGTTCGCTTACGCAAGAGAGCGCAACACTCTCCGATTTACAATGGGCGCACCTGACGCATATCCCTTATGAAAATCTGAACATCTTAGCAGGGATACCGCTGTCGCTGAAACCGCAGGACTTATTTGATAAGATTGTGGTTGACCGACGGGGCGGATATTGCTTTGAATTGCAGGGACTGTTCAAGGAACTGCTGGAAACGCTTGGCTTTTCTGTTGTACAGTATGCCGCCAGGTTTTTAGACGAAGGGACAGCCATTCAAATGCGGCGGCATCGTGTTCTGGTGGTCACACTTGGTGGTCGGCGTTATCTCGTGGATGTGGGTGTGAGGAATGAAGCGCCGAGAAAGGCTCTGCATCTGATCTGCGATGAGGTGCAGTCTGATGGTATCTGCCAGTACCGCTTTGACAGGGATAGATTTTTCGGCTGGGTGCTGCTGCAAAAAGAACAAGGGAAAGACTGGGAGCCGATGTACGGCTTTACGGAAGAAGTCCAGGTCGATGATGACTTCGTCATGCCGTCCTTCTACTGCGAAAAACATACGGATTCCGGCTTCAATAAATACATGAAGATTTCCATTTTCAGCGGCGCAAGCAATTTCACCATCGTTGACGGCGTATTCAAAGAATACCGCAGCGGCAAGGTACAGCTTCGAAAGCGCCTGACCGGGCCGGAGGAACTGGGCGGGATATTGAAGCAATACTTCGGGCTGGAAAACATTCCCTATTTACCGCCGCGATAAAAGGAGCGATACAAATGCAATACAGAATGAAGATACACCAGCTTTCACAGGATGAAATCCACGCTCTGTTGATCAAAAGCCTAACGGGAACCATTTCTACCATTGGTCCGGATGGCGTACCGTACAGCGTCCCTGTTCATTTCGTGTTTCTGGACGGAACGATCTGTTTTCATGGACTGCCTGCCGGTCAGAAGCTTGATAATTTGAAAGCCAATCCCCATGTGTGTTTTACCGTTTACGAGATGCTGGAGCTTTTGTTTGACCCCAACGAAAAACCCTGTGAGACCAATACAGCATATATCAGCGCAGTGATACAGGGCAGGGCAAAGCTGCTTGAAAAGCAGGAGGAAAAACAGCGGGTTCTTGAGGCGATCGTTGCAAAGTACACGCCGCAGCTTGTAGGGCGAGAACTGCCGTCCAATATGGTAAAGGGTACGGCAGTGGTGCGGATCAGCATTGATACAATGACAGGCAAATATTATCAACAAAAGAGCTGTTTGAACAGGAAAAGCGTGTGCAGAAAGGATGGTTTCCCAAAATCCGAGGAGGAACTAAGATGGTAGTTGCATTAACTATTGAAAAAATGATCCAATTTTATCATGGGAACATTCATGATGTATCCCATTTCCTGAAAGTCTATGCGTTTGCAAAGACCATTGGGGAACTTGAGGGGCTTACCCCACAGACACAGGAAACGCTGGAACTGGCGGCTGTCGTCCACGACATTGCCTGCCCGCTTTGCCGTGAAAAATACGGCAATACCAACGGCAAAAAGCAGGAGCTGGAAAGTCCCCCGCTAATCGAGAATTTTTTTGCCGCTCTCTCAGTTTCCCAGGAAACAGTACAGCGAATCACATGGCTCGTGGCGCACCATCACACCTATGGTCTTTCGAATGATTTGGATTATCAGATTTTGCTGGAGGCCGATTATATTGTCAATGCAGGAGAAAGCGGCCTTCCGGCAAAGTCAGTGCGGTCTGCTTTGCAAAAGATATTCAAAACGAAAACCGGAAGTGAACTGTTATCTTCGCTACATTTGCAATAGCAGGTCATACAGGGTTCCCTGAACGCTCTGCACGCCTTTCCGCTCAATGTCGATCTTGTCCTCCAGCGTGACAATGGTCTTGATGTTGTTGGTCTGCGGCAGCGCCTTCGTTTTCATATCGTCATCTACAAAGACCAGCTTGTATTCCAGATCGGCTCTGGCGAAGCGGTTTGTCTCCACCTTCTGCAAGCTGCCGGTATACATATCTTACATGGTATAGTTCATACTCATAGCCGGAATATTCCCGTGGCGGGGCAAGGCTTTTTTTAAGCGGTAGAAGTGGAT
>CABQGZ010000444.1 GCA_902463835.1 uncultured Lachnospiraceae bacterium | reverse complement strand
TTCAGACACAGGTACATTGTTAAACTGTCAGATTAAAATTACTGGATAACGGTTACGTTTACAGCCTGGGGTCCTTTGGATCCTTCAGTAACGTCGAACTCTACGGAAGCTCCTTCTTCTAAGGACTTGAATCCGTCCATAGCTAAGCCTGTGTAGTGAACAAATACGTCATTTCCTGTTTCATCAGAAATGAAACCATATCCTTTTTGGTTATTAAACCATTTTACTGTACCTTGCATGTCAGTACCTCCAAAATAAATATATATGTTACGCCTATCGCAACATAGTGATAGCATAGCATACTCTTTCCAAAATGTAAAGCTAAATTTTCGGAAAGATAAGAAAGAATTTTCGAGAGGATAAGAAAGATATGGGTTTTCGTTTACAGGATTTCATAAGGAATCTTATGGTTTTTCAAAAACACAGTGATCAGCCGATCCCACTCCTGCTCCAGGGATTTATTCATAGAAAATACACGATAGGAGATTCCTGTGGTGCAGAGCAGCTTTTGATCCTGAAATTTTAAATGCAGGAACATTCCTGTGATGTCCTCCGGTAAGAAGCCGCACCCGGATCGTTCGATGGTACGACGCTGATTCTCCAGGGACAGCTGGAATACGAATTTAAAGCCGAGGGGCGTGCGGTTTCCCCTGATCAGCTGGTAGCAGACAGGGCGCAGCATGGAAAAGGGGGCTATGGAGGTCTGCTGCAGGAGATCATATTGCTCGTCCTCGGGACTGAAAAAATCGGGGTTCAGATGGCCGTCGATGGTGTGGTTCACGAAGGTGTGGATCGTTGCCTCCGGCAGCAGGAAATGGTCAAACAGATCGGTGCACAGCAATTTGTTCATAAAGTCTTTGATATCGACCAGTTGAAGTGCTATCATGGGTATCACTACCTTTCTCAGAATAAGGTCATTGTATCATATAATTAAAATTGTTACAATAAATTTACTCGTAAAATTCGAAAAAGTGTAGTATAATGCTCTAAAAAAGTATCAGACCAACGAAGACCGTTGACGAGCCGGCAGAGTAGCCTAGGAGCTGCCCATTCCCCGGGGCGGCCCTAGGGCCCCACACGTCTGACACACAAAGGAGGAATCAAAATGCCATATAGCGAACACGAGGAAATAAAGACCCTATTCAATATGTTAAAAGCAGGAACCAGCGCGGCCCTGACGGTACAGGAAGCGGCCCGGCAGCTGGCGGAGGCGGGCTTTGAAGAACTGGAGTTTCGGAAGCATTGGGAACTAAAGCGTGGTGCCCGCTATTATATGAAGCATCACGACACCACACTCTTTGCATTCACTGTAGGCAGTAGTTTTGAGAAGGAAGACGGATTTCGCATGGCAGCGGCACATACGGATTACCCCTGCCTGCGGATCAAGCCCAACCCGGATATCCGCACGGCCGGCTACCGACAGCTCAATGTGGAAGTCTATGGGGGCCCCATTTTAAATACCTGGCTGGATCGTCCGCTCTCTGTCAGTGGACGTGTGGCGGTAAAGAGTCAGGATGTCATGCATCCGGGGGTGCGGCTGGTGGATGTGGAGCGGCCGCTGATGGTCATTCCCAATCTGGCCATTCACTTGAACCGGGATGTGAACAAAGGCGTGGAATTGAATCGACAGACGAATCTGCTGCCAATTACAGGAAGCGGCGGCATTGTGGAAGAAGCGTGCGGCGATGAGGGAAGTCAGAAGGTAGTGCAGGAAGCACTGGCGTTGAAACAGGCGGGCTTTCTGGAATATCTTGCCAGGGAGCTTGGCGTGGAGAAATCAGATATTCTGGACTATGAATTGTGGATCAAGTGTCTGGAGGAACCGAAGCTGGTGGGAATCGAAAATGATCTGATCGTATCTCCCAGGCTGGATAATCTTACCTCGGTGCAGGCGTTGGTGTCCGGTCTGATCGGCGGGGACAGGGACAAGGGGATCAATCTCATTGCCCTGTTTGACCACGAGGAGATTGGAAGCAAGAGCAAGCAGGGGGCAGGTTCACTGCTGCTGTTACAGCTATTGGAGAAAATAAGCAGATGCTTTGGCATGGATGACAATGAGAAACGGGAATTCATCTATGATTCCATGCTTTTGTCCGTGGACGTGGCGCAGGGCTCCCATCCCAACTATATGAGTAAAGTGGATCCTACCAATCAGCCGGTGCTTAACGGCGGTTTCTGCATCAAGGAGGCCTGTTCCCAGTCATATGCTACGGATTGTGAGGCGGTGGCTGCTGTGGAGCAGCTTTGTCAGGCAAAGAAGATTCCATATCAGAAGTTTGTGAACCGGTCAGATGTCACAGGTGGTGGAACCCTGGGAGCGATTGCATCCAGTATCATTCCTGTTCCGACGGTAGATATTGGCGTACCTCTGTTGGCGATGCATTCCGCAGTGGAAACCATGGGTGTACAGGATCAGATTGGAATTACAAAGCTGATGAGAGAATATTTTTCCATAGTATAGGAGGAATAATTTTTGACAGACAGGAAACAGGAAAAAGGAAAGGTGCCGCATTGTCCCGAAAACAAAAATGAAGGAGAAAAGCGGTGGAAAGGCCGAGGAAGATGCGCCTGGAGCAGGATGCTGATTGTTTTTGTGAGTATGTCACTTTTCACAGGCTGTCGGTGGCCGCAATTCCTGGAGAACGGGATGGATGTTATCCGCCTGGAAGATCTATGGAAGGATTGGAGCCATGACGATGCCGAAGCATCAGACAACGAAAAAGGTGCAGCAGGTGCAGAACAAGATGAGGGCGCGGGAGATACCAGAGATGAGAAAGCGTCCAATGATGGGGCAGCGATGGAAGGCCAGGATGCCCAGAGTGAGAAGGATTTCAAGTATGCATATGCATACTTGACAGAACAGGAAAAGACGGCCTATGACAGGCTTCTTACCGGTATCCTGAATTATGAGGAAACGATAGAACTGGATATCACGGATACGGACACGCTGATGAAGATCTTTGAAGCTGTTATGGCTGACCGGGGAGATCTGTTCTGGGTGTATTACGGGGAGGTGACACTGCGCAAAACATGGAGTGGGAAGACCATGAGCCTTCGCGTATCGCCCAAGTACCTGATGGAAGAAGGGGAGAAGGAGGAGAAGCTTCGCCTGGTAGAAGCGACTGCGAAAGAATGGCTCAGCGGATTGAACATGGAGGCTGATGATTACGAAAAAGCCAAATACGTGTTTGAGACTTTGGCGGAGCAGGTGGAATATAAGAAGGATGTGCCCGATCAGAATAATATCTTAAGCGTATTTCTGAATGGCGAGACAGTATGTATGGGGTACGCATGCGCGGCACAGTATATGCTGCGGCAGCTGGGGATTCCCTCTACCATTGTCACAGGGGAGGCGGACAACGGGAAAGAGACGGAATCTCATGCGTGGAATCTTGTGAAGTTGAATGGAGCGTATTGCCATATGGATGTGACCTGGGGGGACTCTATGGATGATATGGATGCCGAGGGGAAAAGTGTCAATTACAATTATCTCTGTATGACGGACATGGAAATATTGCAAACTCATAAGCCTGCGGTATCGTTTTCGATGCCGGAGTGTAATTCTGTGGAATATAATTACTATATTCGAGAAGGATTGTATTTTGACAGCTGGGATCCGGATTCCATTGGAGCGCTGTTTGCACGAAGCTGGAAGAATGGCAATACCATTCTGTCTGTGAAATTTTCCGATGAAGAATTGCTGCATAAGACGAAGGAATATTTTATAGAACAGCAGAAAATAGCAGATTACTGTAGTGGGATTCAATATGTTTATTACATGGAATCCCCCGAGTTCTGTACAATTACTGTGAATTTTTCATGAAAAGTAAGAGAGGGTCTTTTCAAAACGAAATATTTGTGATAGTATTAAGTAGTATTAAAAACTACGTGTAGGGGTAAAAAATATCACCTGCTTTTTATGAAT
>CABQGZ010000443.1 GCA_902463835.1 uncultured Lachnospiraceae bacterium | reverse complement strand
AGTAAATATAATAGGAGAGACTCATGAAGAAATTTAAAACCGTTGATTTAGTGACAATCGCCCTGGTGGCTGCCATCGTGTGCATTCTGGCACCTATTTCCGTTCCGCTGAACTTTACGCAGATCAATCTGACGCTTGGAACATTTGCGGTAGTGATGGCGGGGATTATTCTCGGGAAGACAAAAGGTACGATCTGTATTCTTGTGTACATATTGCTTGGAGCAGTTGGATTGCCGGTGTTTTCCGGGTTTATGGGAGGCATCCAGAAGATTGCCGGCCCCAGCGGAGGATATCTTTGGGGATATTTGTTCCTTGTTTGGTTTACCGGATTTTTTATGGAGAAATTTGCGGGAAAGTGGTATATGTGTTTCCTGGGGGCTGTGATCGGAATGGTGATCTGCTATGGATTTGGAACCGTGTGGATGGGTGTACAGCTGCATTTGGGGCCGATGGAAGCTCTGTGGGCAGGTGTGATTCCATTCATCCCATTTGATCTTGCGAAGTTCGTGGTGGCAGTTGCAGCCTGTTGCCCGGTGCGGAGAGCTCTGGTGCGGGCTGAACTGCTATAGCTTGTGTAATTCACACGTTTAAATTCTGTCTTTTATCGCATACTATGTAAAGAATGGACTATGGCTATTGACCATAGTCTAATTTTTTATATAGGAAAGGACAAAGGCAGAAAATGAGCGGAATAGAAGAAGCAGAACAGAAGCAGGAAATAAACGGAACAGAAGAAGCAGAACAGAAGCAGGAAATAAACGGAACACAGAGGCAAAAACAGCAGACAGAACGAAATCAAGAGCAGGAGCTGGACAGTAAGGAGTCGGAGCAGAAAAGCAATGCGGAGATTACGGACATGGGACAGATAACCCTGGATCAAAGTTCGCGGCCTCACCGTATACATCTCTTGTCCATCATCGGAGAGATCGAAGGACACGAATGTCTGGCCGGCAACGCAAAATCCACCAAATACGAGCATGTACTTCCAAAGCTTGCCGCCATCGAGGATGATGATTCCATAGACGGTGTGATGGTGCTGATCAACACGGTAGGCGGAGACGTGGAATCCGGACTGGCCATCGCGGAGATGATTGCCTCCTTAAGCAAGCCTACCGTATCCCTGGTACTGGGAGGAAGTCATTCCATCGGCGTTCCGCTGGCCGTTTCCACCGACTACTCCTACATCGTGCCAACCGGAACTATGGTAATACACCCTGTACGGCTGACCGGTCTTGTGATCGGCGCCCCGCAGACCTACGACTATTTTCAGCAGATGCAGGATCGTATCGTTGGCTTCATCAGCGACCATTGCTTTGCGGCCAAGGAACGGCTGGAGGAAATGATGCTCAACACCGGCATGCTCACCAAAGATCTCGGCACGATCCTGGTAGGCGCCCAGGCTGTAACCGAAGGTATCATCAACGAGGTCGGCGGTATAGATGAAGCCATGAAACGTCTCCACCATATGATTGATACCTATCAGGAAGAAAGAGCACAGTAACAAGAAAGCGCCTTTGCGAATGGGGCGGCCCTTCGCGTCTGACTAGGGCTACCCCTTTCTGGGGGGATCCTTGAACGGTGATTACAGCTTGTTGATCACTCATTTTGGGGATCACTCATTTTTGGTAAGAAAAACTAATGACATCTTTGCAAAACTATGCTATAATAAAAACAATCATGGCTTGAAACGGCCAGCTACACTTTATCAAAAGAGAAACCCAGGAGGCACCTATGTCATTATTCGAAGCGATTTTCATGGGAATCATACAAGGCCTGACGGAATTTTGCCCGTAAGCAGTTCCGGACATTTGGCTATTTTTAAAAATATTTTTCACGTTAAATACAGACACCGGAATCCTGTTTGATGTAATGCTGCATCTGGGAACACTGATCGCAGTATTCCTTGTATACCGAAAGGATATATGGAAGATGATTCTGGAAGGATTTGGGCTGATCGGCGATGCATGCTGCAATGTTGTCATCTTTTTTCAGAACAAGGCGCAGAAGAAGAACCTTGCCTATCGGAAGGTCATTAAGAATGCTTATCGTAAATTTGACCTGCTGGTGATCGTATCAACGATTCCAACAGCCGTTATCGGCTATGTGGCCAGAGATTTGGTGGAAGCGGCGTCGGAGATTTTGTTGATTCCAGGAATCTGCCTGATCGTGACAGCCATTTTGCTGTTCATTTCCGATCGTGTTGGAGACGGGCGCAAGACTCCCAAGAACGTGACCTACACCAATGCTTTTGGCATCGGTATCTGTCAGGGAATCGCAACCCTGCCGGGACTGTCAAGATCCGGAACCACGATTACCGCCTGTGTGCTCAGCGGCTTTGATCGGAATTTTGCGGTGAAATATTCCTTTATTATGTCCATTCCGGCTATTTTGGGAGCAGCTGTGCTGGAACTTAAGGACATTGGTAAGATTGCGGTTACAGCTCCGGAAGTAGGCTATTATGTGGTTGGCACTCTGCTGGCTGCAGTGGTGGGATACATATGTATGAAGACCTTGCTGGTGATTGTCAGAAAGAAAAAATTCACATATTTTGCAATTTATTGCCTGCTTGTGGGAGCATTGTCCATCGTCGGATATTTTGTGCTGCTGTAAGAAGGAATTGGAAATACAAGTTAGGAGGGCGGCAGCGTGGCAGCCAGGCAACAGAGAAGTAAGACAAGAAATAATACGAAACGTAGTACAAAGACGAATACAGGTAAAAAGAAAACACAGAGCCAGGAGATGGCGTTTAAGGGGGAGATCATACTGCTTTTACTTTTGGCAGTATGTATTCTTCTTTTTATAAGTAATTTTGGAGTTGGCGGTGCAGTGGGGGCGACGGTCAGCAAATTTTTCTTTGGCATATTTGGATTGATCGCGTATCTTGTTCCCATCTGTATCTTTGTAAGCGCAGCGTTTTATGTGTCAAATAGAAATAACCGTATCGCGGTGGTCAAGCTGGTGGCATTTGTGCTTTTTGTGCTTTTTTTGTGCCTGCTGATACAGCTTGTGGTGGCGGGAGACGACGAGTATACAGCGCTTAGCGCATATGACTTCGGAGCAAAGAATAAGAGCGGCGGCGGTCTGATCGGTGGAGCGCTGGCCGGATTTTTCTGTAAGGCCTTTGGTCTGATTGGCGCCTATGTGATCACCATTATTGTGCTGATCATATCACTGGTGCTGATCACGGAGCGCTCCTTTCTGGGCGGTGTCAAAAAGGGAAGCAAGAAGGTGTATGATACGGCCAGAGAAGATGCGGCAAGACATCGGGAACACGCAAGGCAGCAGAAGGAGGAGCGGCAGAGACTGCGCATGGATCGAAAAGTGGAGGGCGTTGCGGTGGATACGAAGATCGTGCCGCCGGAGGCTGCGGAATCGGACGGCTTAAATGAGCTGAAGCCCAAAGGAGAACCGCCTAAATTCACAAGACATGCCATAGAGAAGCTTTTCCCGGAGGATATGGAACGGGTGACTGGGAAAGGCGCTCCTGAAGGCACAGGTGCGGCGGGAGAAGCCCTTTTTGGCGGGAGACACATGGAAGATGGCGTCCGAAGACGCATGGGAGATGCCAGCGGAAGACGCATGGAAGACGCCGATGGAATGCGCATGGGCGATGCCCCGGGCAGTCGGGAGGAAGCAGCGCCTGCCGTAACGGAGCGAGTGCAGCGCAAGCCGCGGCAGACAAGGGAACAGATTTCAGAGGATGTGGATCAGATTGAACATGAGATTCATCAAACCGCAGAGAATATTGGCAAAGAATATGTATTTCCGCCCCTTTCTCTGTTAAAAAAAGGAACAAACGCCCAGGGAGACGGACAGCGTCATCTGCAGGAGACCGCGATGAAGCTTCAGCAGACCCTGAAAAATTTTGGGGTCAACGTCACGATCACAGATGTGAGCTGTGGTCCGGCAGTTACCCGGTATGAGAT